>JALHPH010000120.1:2037-5815 GCA_022842565.1 Fimbriimonadaceae bacterium | reverse complement strand
ACGCATGGGCGCTCGCAAGTTGCCCGGGCATGGCTCCCGGCGGAACGCCGCCCAGAAAAGTGACCCCGTCGGGCGCGCCTTCTTTGGCGGCTTCAAGGCCCGGTCCCCCGGCCAAAAAGGTCATGCGCCAATCCTCATCCTTTGGCAGCATTGCAAGCGCCTGCACGATCACCTCGTTTTGATAGACCGGCAGGAAGCCCCGAGCGCACACCAAATGCCATGGGAAGGGCGGCGGGTCCTGGCAGGCAAAGCGCTCGGTGTCGACACCCAACAGCAACTCGTGTACTCCCGGTCGCGAGGTCTGCGCACTGGCGGCTTCGGCCAGCGCGGGGCCGTTCGCTACCAGGTGCTTGGCCCGGCAATACGCCACCCGCGCGAGCGGCCTGGCCAAGCGGCTCAGCGTCAGCACGTCGCTTCCCACCAAATAGACCGAATAAGGTCGGACGCCGCTCAGCATGGCCGCCATGGCAAACAGCCCACCGTAGAGGCAGAGCGTATGATCAACCTTAGGACCCCGGCGCAGGGCAGCCGCGCACTCCAGAACAGACGCGTACCCTTTGCGTTTCAGGTGCAGCCAATTGAAAGAGGCGCATTGCGATTCGACCCGCTGCCATGCCTGCGCCATACCCTCGTCGAGGGCAGTATAGCTAGCGCCACGGGGGTTTTCGACGCACACCACATGCAACATGACCCCAGTTTTCGCCATCGCCCCCAAGGCAGCAGGCGCCCAGGGCGATCGCGCCCCGACAAGCACCCTCAAATGGAAGTCCACAGGGCCTCCTCCAGAGGGGTCTCGGGCCGAAACCCTGTGAGCGCGACGAGCTTATCGATACATGGCACGAAGGCCCGCCCTTCCGGGGTTTGGCGGTCCGGTGTGCGCTCGGTGAACCGGACATGGACGCCCCTGGCCGCCAGCATTTGCGTGATATCGGGGAGAGTCGTTGCGACTCCGCGCCCTACGTGCACAACTCCCGCGCGGCTGGCTCGCAGCCGAACCACGGCCGCGGCAACGTCATTTACGGCAACGAAGTCGCGCACAAAGTCCAGCCGATTGACCTCAAATTGGTGCTCACCGGGCGGCAGATAAGCAACTTGCGCAAGCAAAGAGTTGGGCGGCATTCCGGGGCCCACCACGTTGGATGGGCGGACGAGGGTCGCCGGTCGGCCCGATTCCAAGAGCCTTTGGCTGGCTTCCCACTTACTGCGACCGTATGCACTCACCGGGCGGCACGGGTGGCCTTCATCCACGGGCATGGTGGTCACCTCGCCGTATTCGGCCGCTGAACCGATAAGGACAAGTTCGCCCTCGCCCCATTCGAGAGCGGCTTGAGCAGGAAGCACGTTGTGGTGCCGAAGCTCCTCTTCGGGGCCAACCAGTTTGCCGCTCGCCAGAATCACCCCCTCCGGGCGGTGCGCCCGAAGCACTTCATGGAAGGCCACGGTGTCGGTGGCGTCAAGAAGGCACTCGGCCGACCACCGAGACGCCGAAACCACGGGAACACCGGCAGCCCTGAGCGCGCGCACGATGGCGGAACCGACAAAGCCTGTTCCACCCACCACGAGCCAGGGCCGACCGCTCATGCTCCCGCAGAAAATTTGAGCGCCGCGAGGGCTTCATTACCCGTCCAGCGGACCTTGGTCCGCCGCGTCGCAACGCGCTTGCCGTTCACGTAGACCGCAGAGGGCCGCTCATAGCTCACGAACTCCAGTGCCACGGGCGCGAACCCCTCTTGAAGGGTCTCCGTCTCCACGTAGAGCTTGGACCCCACCCAGTGCACGGCGATCCCGACTCTGGTCTCGGCGCCGTCTTGGTAAGCGAGCGATTCGCCATCGTCCAGCGTGAGAATGCGCGAGGACTTGCCACGCGGCACGAAAAGATGAACTTCGAGGGAGCGGAGGTCCTTCTCGGCGGTTTTGCGCTCGCCTGGTAGGGTCGGCACGATCGCTCCCTCTCGGAAGAACAGCGGAGTTTCATCGAGCGCGGTCTCGGTGGTGAACTTGCGCGTTCGCAGCCATTCGCCGGTGCGCGCATCGAACCAGTCACCCCGGCCCGGCAGAGTGATGCTTCGGCCTTCGCCCTCCTCCAAACACGGAGCCTGCAGGATGTCGGAGCCCACTAAGAAGATGTCGTCTGGCCACTCGCCCTGAGGGAAGTGGTACTGCACTGGCCGCAGGATCGGGTGCCCCTCGCGCTCTTGCTCGATGAAGAGCTGATAGAGGTAGGGCAGCAGCTTGTAACGCAAGCGCGTGTAGTGCGTGATGATCCGCGCGCCCGTTTTGGAGAACGTCCACGGCTCTTGCCGGCGGAAGCCCTTCACACTGTGGTTGCGGAAGAACGGGAACAGGAACCCAGCCTTCACCCAGTCCACCATCAGCGCCTCATTGGTGTCGCCCTGGAAGCCGCCGATATCGGGACCATTGAAGGGGATTCCACTGAGGCCGAGGTTCACAGTGGTTGGGATGGAGCCACGCAAGTAGAACCGGTTGGAGACGTTGTCGCCGGTCCAGATCGCGGCAAAGTTGGAGGTTCCGGTGTAGCCCGAGCGGCTGACGATGAACACGCGCTTTTTCGGGTCAGCGGCCTGGAAGCCAGCTCGCGTCGCCATTTGCATGCCGAGGGCATATTGGTTGCGGAAGGCAGGGTGCGGATACTTGCCGTCGCGGAAATGCATCGCGTAGGGGTCCACAGAACCCGTGCTCGGGTCGTTCATATCGACCCATGCCCCGGCAAACCCGAGCTCCAGGAATTCACGGCAATAACCAGCCCACCATTCTCGCGCTTCGGGCTTGGTGAAGTCGGGGAAGACGGTCTCGCCCGGCCATACAAAACCAACAAACGGGTTGCCCTCTGGGTTCAGACAGAAAAGGTTCTTCTTCATCCCCTCTTCGTAGAGCGGGTTGCCTTTTTCCAGCTTGATGCCTGGGTCAATGATCGGCACGATCTTGCGCCCGTTTGCATTTAGCTTTTTCAGCGCGGATGCAGGGCCTTTGGGGAACGCCTCTTTGTCGTAAGTGAAGACCCGGTACTCGTTCATGTAGTCAATGTCCAGCCACAGTCCGTCGTTCGGGATCTGGTGCTTGGTCATGTTTTCATCGAGCCAGAGCAGGTTTTCTTCGCCCTTGTATTCCCACCGGCACTGGTGGTAGCCCAGCGCCCAAAGTGGGGGGCGCGGCGTGGTGCCGACCAGCTTTTGCAGCTTGGCGGTCAGCTCGGCCAGCGTCGGGCCGACGATGATCCAGAGTGATGGCATGCCGCCATCGGCACCTAGAACCACTCGGCGGTTCTGATCCTCGGTACCGAAGAAACTCGGGTCACTGCCGGTGTCGATCCAGCTCGGGAACGGGTTATGGAGCAGGAGCCCAATATAGGCATCGCCGCGCCGGACGATGAGGTAGGGCACCGAGACGTAGTAGGGGTCGCAGGCATCCACCAGCCACTGACGGTAGTGAAAGTCGCCAAGGGCATCGGTATTCCAAAAGCGTGAGCGCCGCTTGCCCATCTCCATAGTGCCATAGGTTTTTTCGCCCATGCCGTAAAAACGCATGTCGTGTTGGAAGCCAAACGCGAAGAGCGATGCCTCGCCCATCCGTCCAAAGCCGGGCGCACTCTCCAGAAGCACTTCGCCCTTGGGACCCAGCACTTGGATGCCGAACTTGCTGTCAACCTTAAGCGATTCCGAATCGGGATCAAGCTCAGGCAGATTGAGCGGCATCAAGTTGAGATCCTCGGACCACAAGCCCTCACCGAGGATTTGGATGTGGTGCATGTCGCCCTCAT
>JALHPH010000120.1:0-2027 GCA_022842565.1 Fimbriimonadaceae bacterium | reverse complement strand
TAGCCTTCAACTGCGTGTCACCCAATTCGAGATTGCCGCTGGAAGCATCAAATCGAGTTGGGAATCGGAAGTTGGCCAGATAAGGAGTCTTGTTGTAGATCATGCGGCAATCAGCTTTGGAGTATAGCCCGGAGCGCCTTGAAAGCGAGTCGAATTTCCCCTGTAGAACCACCGGGCTGATGCCAATACTTCCAATAGGCCGGTTCCTTACATCGGGCACCGAGATATCTTGACTTTGATGCGCGTTGTTCAGAAGGTAATGCAGCACACCGACCTGTTGGTCGGCCTAGGCTTGTTGGTGGTGGTGGGCATGCTCATCATGCCGTTGCCCACCTGGCTCCTCGACCTCGGCTTAGTGGTCGCGCTGGCCTCAGGCGTTCTGATCCTTCTTTCGGCTGTGAACGTGGACGAGCCCGTCAAGCTCTCCATCTTCCCTTCATTGCTGCTAATCACGACGCTTTTCAGGCTGGCGCTCAGCATCGCCGCAACCAAGCACATTTTGGGCGACGGTCAGGCAGGCGCAGTCATCCAGACGTTCGGAACGTTTGTAATGGGTGGCGACTTCGTGGTCGGTTTTGTCGCGTTCCTCATCCTGATGATCGTGCAGTTCATTGTCATCACCAATGGTGCGGGCCGTGTCTCCGAAGTCGTCGCGCGCTTTACATTGGACGCGATGCCCGGTAAGCAGATGGCCATCGACGCGGACCTCGCTGCAGGGCTCATCGACGAGGAGCAAGCTCGCCAACGGCGAAAGGACGTCAAAAAAGAGGCCGACTTTTATGGTGCGATGGATGGTGCGAGCAAATTTGTGAAGGGCGATGCGATCGCCTCGCTGCTCATCATCGCCATCAACCTCATCGGCGGATTTATTGTTGGATTTATGCGCGGCGAGGGCGACGCCATGGAGATCATGCAGCGGTACGCGCTCCTCAGCGTGGGCGAGGGTCTGGTCTCTCAGATTCCGGCGTTGCTGATCTCAACTGCAAGCGGTTTGCTGGTCACGCGTTCGGGGCAAGAGCGCAGCATGGGCGGCGAAGTGCTAACCCAAGTGGTCGGCCAACACAAAGCAATTCTTTCTTCGGGAATGGGTCTGATGGCCATGGGATTTGTCCCTGGCTTCCCCACTCTCATCTTCTTGGGCTTGGGCGGCGGCATGGTGGGCCTGTCTCGCTTTTTGGGTAAAAACCCGACCCTGCTCGACGACTTTATGAAGCCGGGCGATAAAAACAAACCCGCGCTTCCACCGCAGCCACAGGGCCCCGCACCCAACAGCCCTGAAGCGGTGATGCCGCTGCTAGGCGTCGACGCACTAGAGATCGAGATTGGCTACAGCCTGACCCGGTTGGCGGATACGCGGGTGGGTGGCGACCTTCCCGAGCGCATCACCGCTACCCGAAGGCAGCTTGCGCTCGACCTTGGCATCATCATGCCCTCGGTGCGAATCCGCGACGCCGTGAGCTTGCCTCCGAGCGCTTATTGCATCAAGGTACGTGGCGAAGAAGTTGCGCGCGCCGAAGTGATTCCGGACAAGCTCTTGGCGATTCAGGGCGGTGGCGTGGTCCAACCGATCCCGGGAGTGGCCTGCATCGAACCCGTTTTCAACCTCCAAGCCACTTGGATCGAGCCTGGGCTTCGCGATTCCGCCGAGCGGATGGGTTACACGGTCATCGAGCCGGGTGCGATGATGGCGACCCACTTGAACGAGGTCGTGAAGAATTTTTGCGCCGAACTCCTCAGCCGACAAGAAGTGCTTCAGTTGCTGGACAACGCCAAGCAACTCAACAAAACCGTGGTCGAGGAACTTGTGCCGGCGGTGCTCAATATCGGCGACATCCAAAAGGTCCTGCAACACCTGCTGCGGGAGCGAGTCCCGATCCGCGACATGGTGACAATTCTGGAAACGATGGCGGATTACGGTTCACGCGTGAAGGACATGGAGCAGCTCGGCGAACTCGTGCGCGGTGCTATCGCCCGCACCATCACCCGGCAGTTCATCGATGCCGACAACAAGCTCTACTGCATCACAC
>JALHPH010000119.1 GCA_022842565.1 Fimbriimonadaceae bacterium | reverse complement strand
TGATGGCATCGAGCGCCGCGATGGTCTGGAACGTGTCGCGCTGCGTCAAGCGGGTGGGATCCGGAGCGCCCGCATAAGCAGTTCCAATGGCCGACAGAATCTGGCTATGCAGCGGGCTGGCTTCGTAGTAACCAAAGTTGGAGGGATCAGGAATCGGCAGCGCCCTGTCCCCGCCTGCTAGGGTTCTCGCGATGCCATAGCCCAGGCTGAGACCCCGCAACGACGCCCCCTGCACCATGGGCGCAGTCGTGGAAAGGTGGCGGCCCACCCAGCCCGTCACCGCAATCGCTTCGCGCGAGGAGGTCTCCATCCAGCGCATCGCGTCGAAGTGAGACCGAGTCCAATTGGGCGATCCGACCGCGTGGACAATTGCCAAGTGGCCGTTCTGATACGCCTCATACAAAGGGGTCATGGCGGGCGGCAAGCAGAAGAACCCATCTAGGTTTTGCACGCCGTTGGCGCCCTGCGGAACCGGGATCGCGATGGTCGGCCGAATGGCCGCGTAATTGGGGTCGCCATAAGGCGCGCACATGGTCATGCCGTCGGCACCGCCGCGCAAAAATACGGTCATCAGAACATCGCGCGCGCCTGCAGATTGAGCAAAGGCAGCGCGCGGCAGCCAAGCGGGGGCCATCGCCGCCAGAGCCAACCCTGCCGAAGACGCCTTGAGGAACGAACGCCGAGAAACATCTCGATATTCAGAGCAGCCATTTTGTTGCATTCAAAAAACCTCCTTGAGACCCATCAGAACCATTGAAAAGCGGGAGAGCTCATGGCATACGCCATTGCTGCGCGTAAGCCGACTGTGTCCACCCCGGTGTTGTCGTTGTGAGCAGCCAAGAAATCGCGCAACACGATTCGATCGCGTTCCATAATCTCGCCGCCGAACAACTCCCGCTGGATCTTGTCGTAAACGTTGCGCCAAGCAGGTGGTGTATTGAATCGTTCAACAGGCAACTGCAATCCAGTGACCCAGTCATGCGCAAGCATCATGGCTACGTTGTGCCGAGGCAGCAAGAGCGAAGACCAATAGGCTGGGACATCCGGGTAGCCGTCGGGCGCAGGCCAATCACCCGGCATGTGGCCCATTTCGCCCAGAGTCCACTTGAGGTCGCCCAGCGACCGACGAGTGTGACCGATCGACCGCATGGCCGAGATAATGAAGTGTTGCGGGCGCTTGAATTTTGCCGGCGCTGCCAACAGATTGGCTCGTGTCAGGATCGCGCGCAGGACCACCTGAATGTTGCCGCGAGTATTCATCCAAGCGGTTTCAGCGGCCTGCTGCACCCCCGCCGGCGCGGGGGAACCAAGCATGAAATGGATAAGCTTGCGGCACATAAACCGTGCGCAGTTCGGGTGATTGTAGAGAATCGTTAGGACGCGCTCGAATTCTTGCTCGCCCGTTTCGTTGATGACCTGCCCCAGCACGGTTTTGGGTCCCGGCGCGTGGCGGCCCGCGTCAAAAACAAAGTGCCCGAATGTTGGCAGGTTTCCATCCCACTCGAAAACCCACCCCGAAAGGCACTTTGCGACTTCTTCGACGTCAGTTTGGGTGTAGCCTCCGTCCACGCCAATGCTGTGTAGCTCCATCAGCTCGCGCGCCAGGTTTTGGTTGGGCGAGTCGCCGTAGTTCTGGTCGTTATCAAGATAAGCCAGCATCGCGGCCGACCGCATCACTCCGCGCAGCAGGTCAGGAAACCGCCCGAGTGCATGTCGCCGGATCACATCGCGAATCATCACCGTCCGAAACGCGACGCCTACTTTTTCGGTGCTGACGTTGAAGTGGTCGGTCCAGAACTCGATCATTCGTTGGAGTAACTGCCGTTTCGAAAACGCTCCCATGAAGAGGGTGTAATCGAGGAACTCCTGACCGATTTCCCACTCCGCGCCCGAAGTCGCTATTTCGTGCGCAGTCATGCCGACGCGCGGAAAGAGCTGGCGGGCCATGGCTTCGCTTTCGGCGTCATCCAGGGTCGCCGCGTTCATTTGGCGCTCCAGATAGCCATAGAAGCCGAGGGATTTGGCACGACGCCATTCGGGCTCGGTGATACCCATGGTCACACGCCGGACCAAGCGGTGCTCACTGCTCACCCATCCGAGTTGAGCGGGAGTCGGTGTGCTGCTCCCGGTTGATTGGGCTGCGGCGGGCTTGGCACTTGCCCCCACCAAAGCAGCCACTCCCGCAATCAATAGTGCGCGACGCCCTGTATCCCAGGAAGCGCCCTCACCGACTGAGGCGTTCGGTTCAGTTTTCACGATAGCTCCTGTAAAGCCAACAAGAATCCAATCCCCGTTTTTTGACGAGGTAACTGTCGGACGGCTGGGATAGTGGGTTGGTTCATTAACTGCCGAAACTTTTCCACAATGTCAGTGGATAACTCCCGGCATGCGCGCAAAACCCGCTGAACTCATAGCCGCATTCCCACCAGCGCCAATGGATGAAAAATGGTGCCGAATTGCGTACACTGGGTGGCAGAATGGCAAAGACGCTTTTCGATAAGGTGTGGGACCGTCACACGGTCGCCCAGACAGACGGGGGAGGCACCCTGCTCTACATTGACCGCCATATGGTCCATGAGGTCACTTCGCCCCAGGCATTCGATGGCTTGCGGCTTGCGAGCCGCCCCGTGCGTCGGCCCGATCTGACTTTTGCCACAGTAGACCACAACGTGCCCACCGATGGTCGTCCTATTGATGCCAGCACCCTCAGCGGCCAACAGCTGATTGCGCTTCAAAAGAACTGCGCCGAGTTTGGCGTTCCGCTTTTTGGCTATCTGGATGCACAACAGGGCATTGTTCACGTGATTGGCCCGCAACTCGGCATCACGCTGCCCGGGCTAACTCTCGTCTGCGGCGACAGCCACACCAGTACCCACGGCGCTTTTGGTGCGCTGGCATTCGGCATCGGCACCAGCGAGGTGGAGCATGTCCTGGCAACCCAAACTCTGCGACTCTCTAGCAAGCCAAGATCGCTTGCCATCCATGTGGACGGGGCTCTTGGTCGCGGCGTCACCGCCAAGGACATCATTCTAGGCATCATCCGAAAGCTCGGTGCGGGCGGCGCGACCGGGTTTGTGGCCGAATACCGCGGCAGCGCGATCGAGGCGCTCGGCATGTCCGGGCGTATGACGATCTGCAACATGTCGATTGAGATGGGCGCGCGAGCGGGCATGGTCGCCCCCGACCAAACGACGCTCGATTACATCCGCGCTGAAGACAGGCCGTACGCGCCGAAAGGTGCCGACTTCGAAGCGATGGCCGCCGACGCCCTGACCCTTCGCACCGATGAAGGCGCATCCTTCGACCGAACCGAATCGCTCGACGCTAACGGCTTAGTCCCGCAAGTCACTTGGGGCACAACACCCGCCATGACTTCGGACATCACGGGCTCGGTACCCGCACCCAAAGACGCCACCGAAACCAAAGCGCAAGGCTACATGGGTCTTCAACCCGGTACAGCCTTACGCGATATCAGGATCAACACCGTTTTCATCGGGAGCTGCACGAATTCGCGCATCGAGGACCTCCGTGAGGCAGCAGCGATTGTGCGCGGAAAGAAAGTAGCGCAAGGCGTCCGCGCCATGGCTGTGCCGGGGAGCGAAGCGGTCAAGCGCCTTGCTGAACTAGAGGGTCTTCACGAAGTCTTCCAAGAAGCAGGCTTCGAGTGGCACCACGCGGGTTGCAGTATGTGCCTGGGTATGAACGGCGACATCTTGCGACCGCAACAGCGAAGCGCCAGCACGAGTAACCGCCCTTACGAGGGTCGCCAGGGGCCCGGTGCGCGCACTCACTTGGTAAGTCCCATCACCGCCGCAGCAACAGCAATTCAAGGAACTTTGGCGGACCCACGGGACTACATGTAACTCTCATTGAACCCAAAGGTTCGCGAAGTCAAAAACCTCACTAAATTCTTGAATTTCGCCCTACAGGCTCTTTAGGTCCTCGCCAAAGATGAAAAGTGGCAGATGCTCTTTGCATTGCCGCGTACTTGTCATGAAGGAGTTGCCTATGCTTGTTGGGAGTAGTGTCGCGCTTGCGGCGCTCGCCGCGAGCTTGCTCAATCGGGTGGATCCCACCGAATGTCTCATTCGCGGAGGAATTGCTTTCGCCGTAGGGCATATTTGCGGGACATTGTGGAATATGTTTTTCACACGGCCGCAGCGGGCAGAAACCGAGAATAACTCCCTCCTTCACGAACAGGAGACTTCGACGGAATCAACGCAGCCTGATGGCTCGTCTTGATAGGGGATTTAACAGAATGCCGCTTTCTGAAGAAACACTGAAACGTGCTTGGATCGACTTTAAGGTCTACAAAGAGCCTCAAGCACGTGCCGACCTCATTTCGCATTACAGCTACCTCGTCAAAATCACCTCGGGCCGATTGGTTGCCAACCTGCCCGGCGGAATGGACCGCGAGGATCTGATTAGCGCCGGAGTCATCGGTCTCATCAAGTCGGTCGACCAATTTGATCCCACTCGGGATGTCAAGTTCGAAACCTACGCCATCGCCCTTATCCGTGGTTCGATCCTCGAAATGCTGCGCGACGAGGACTGGGTTCCCCGCTCCATTCGCGAAAAGCTGAAGGCGCTAGACCGAGCACAGATGGCTCTGGAAACCAAGCTGGGTCGCCCAGCCAGCCAACGAGAGCTTGCCGATGCGCTCACCGTCAGCGAGATGGAAGTTTCTGAACTGCTGGTCCGAGCGGGCCGCACCAACGTTTTTTCCCTTGACGATATCCTGGGGCACAACCAAGATGGCGACGATCATGTCCACTTCATCGAGATGATTGTGGATGAAGAAGCCCAACCAGGACGAGAGATCGAGGGTCGCGAAGTACGCCGAATTCTGGCGACCAGCATTGACCGTCTCCCCGAGCGCGAACGCTTTGTCGTCGCGCTCTATTATTTTGAGGGCCTCACCTTCAAAGAGATCGGAAAGCTTCTGGGCGTGAGCGAATCGCGCGTTTATCAGCTTCACACCCAGGCCATGGGCCGGCTGCGAAACCATATGCGCGAACAAGGCGCAGTCCACGTCGCCTAATGTTTCCCGCAAGGGCACTTTTGGCACGTTCTGTGTGTTGTTAAGGGGCGTAGCGAAGGGATCGGAGTCGATCCTGGTACGCTTTACAGGCTTTCGAGCCGAATATCCCAAGGTGACTATGAGAATTTGGAGGAATGGATTTGTACTGCTGGGCGCCGCGCTTGTCGCGGGTCTTTTAGGCGGCTGTAATCAGAACCAGGGCGATGTCATCGCCAAAGTCAACGGTGAGACGATCACCACGAAGGAGTTCTTCGAGTACATGAAGGCGAAGCCTCAAGTGCAAGTGGTTCTGCCCAACGGACAGCCTGCGACGGCAGACGTTGCGGACACGATCGCTTTCCAAGTACTGCAGGACCTGGTTCGCCAAAAGGTGATTGTCCAACTGGCAAAAGATGCCAAGCTGGAGCCAACGACCGCAGAAATCCAAGCCGAAGTTGAATTCCAACGCAAACGCGAATCGAATTTTGTCAACAACCTGAAGGAGCGAGGTCTGACCCTCGACCAGATTCGAGACAGCCTCCGCGTGGACCTCAGCCGCGAGAAGCTGCTGACCCACGACGTGAAGGTCACCGACGCGGAAGTCGCCGAGTTCATCAAGAACAACCGAGCCAGCTTCACCGCCCCAGAGATGTTCATTGGAAAGTGGATCCTCGTGACCAGCGAGCAGCGCAAGCGCGAAGTGGACCGCGACCTTCTGGCCGGTTCGTCGTTTGTCACCGTTGCTCGCCGCCTCAGCGAAGATCCGAACTTGAAGGAATACCTGGGTGACTACCGACAATCC
>JALHPH010000118.1:1121-5845 GCA_022842565.1 Fimbriimonadaceae bacterium | reverse complement strand
CCGCGTCATCCATATTCTCCCGTCACCGCCGTTCGTTGGCGACAGGAGTCAACCGGAGACACGCACTGGCTCCGACTCAGCTTCGAGCGAAAGGACAATTCACCGCCGAACGAATACGCTCTGCCGACCATCGAGCTCGATGGCCCGGTCGAGGATCAACGCGCGATCAACAGCATGCTTTTGGGGCTCTATGAGGGGCTGCGCGGGACCCCCGCGCCTATGGGACTCAGCAGCGACCTCTACTTTGGGCACATTTTTTGGGACACAGATATCTGGATGTTCCCTGTCGCGGCGCTGCTGATGCCCGACAAAGCAGCGTCCATCGTTTCCTACCGCCTGGAGCGCGCGGACCAAGCAAGGAAGAACTTTGCGGAGTGGTGCGAGGCGGGCCGTCCCATCGGAACCGGATCGCTCGGCGCATACCAGCCGAAAGCGCCCGGTATCAAATTCCCATGGGAGTCGGCCGCAACGGGCAAAGAGACCGTGCCCGGCCCAAGCCGATTCCAGGATCACATTACGGGCTCGGTGCTCTTCGGTCTGCACCAAGGAGTGATGCTGGGTCACCTGGAAGAACGCACCTTCGCACAGCTCGCAAAAGAGGGCCTCAACTTCTACCTCGCGCGATCAGTGCCCGGTTTAAAGAGCGGCGATCTCGCCATCAAGGGGACGATGAGCCCTGACGAGCACCACACCGGTGACAATGACCTCTATACCAACTTGCTCGCGGAGCGCGTGGCTCGCTGGGCGGGCCGCGATGATCTGCAATGGACACGCCCCCGCGACGCGCAGTCGCTGCTGAACTACGAAGCTGACCGAGGAAAAGGCTACAAGCAAGCGGCGGGCGTACTGGCAATATATCCTCTGCAAGACCTTGAAGCGGAGTCACAAGCAATGACCATGCTCAATCGCTTCGCGCCAGTAGTCATCAAGACTGGCCCCGCCATGACGGATTCCGTTCACGCCACCATCGAGGCGCGATTCGGCGACCCCGTAAAGGCATTGGGTACCTGGCGCAGGAGTTGGCGCGATTTCACCGACCTCCCGATGTCTATGTTCAGCGAAAAGCGCCGTGGCGACCGCAGCTACTTCCTCACCGGTGCCGGAGGGTGCCTGCAAACAGTGCTGTATGGGTTTGCTGGCATTCGAATCAGCGAGACCAAAACACCAGGCGCCACGCCGCTACGTGCTGGTGGCTTCCTCAGCATCGATCCTAATCTGCCAAAGGATTGGAGGAGTCTGCGCATCTCCCCGCTTTACCTACCCGACTCAGCAGGAAAGCTGAAACCGTTTGAACTCACGATCGAGGGTGACCAAGCTCAGCTTTGGCCGCTGAACCAATCTAACCCCGAACCTGCGTCTGCGCGATCGCAGTAACGGCCGCGGTATCCACCCGCAGCACAAGAGGACCAAGGGTGACGCCACGGTCGCCAATCTGGGCGACCTCGTCGGTCGCCCAACCGCCTTCCGGCCCGATAATGAGTGTAGCGTCACCAAGCCCAGGCGGAAGACGGTCGCCAAGTGTCACCGGAACACCCTCTAACTCACTCAGAACAATCGCATCGGGATAGGCGGAAAGCGTCTCTTTCAGCGAGCCGAGTACTTGGAAGGTCGGAAGCTTGCCTCGAAAACACACCTCGGCGGCCTCGCGAGCAATGGTCGCAAGGCGGGTCAGTCTGGCTGCCCACTTCTTTTCGTCCCACTTCGGCACGGAGCGTCGCGCCGTAAAGATGGTGAAATGATCTACGCCTAGCTCGGTGCCCATCCGGACCACCTCTTCCAGGCTCTCCGGCTTCGGAAGTCCAATAGCGAGCCTTACCGAGCGAGCTGCGCTTGGGGGATCGGGGCAACGCTCCAGGATGTTCGCGTCGCGGCCGCTGAGCTGGCCAAGCCACATGGAGCCATCGCCGGGCAGAACCAGAAAGGACGCACCCGTTCCCAAGCGCAGGACGTGCCTTAACTTATGGAGTTCGGCCTCGGGAAGCTCCATCAAGCCAAGCTCAATGGTTACCCCGGGCACGAAGATGCGCGGTAGTGACCTTAGCGGCGGAAGATTGCTGCGATCCATTCGCCCTCTTGCTCGTGGCGCTCCAGCTGGAATCCGAGGGATTCAGCAGCGCGCTGCACATCGGGCCAGTTCTGGGCAATTACTCCGCTCAGAACCCACCAACCGCCGGGCGCGACCACCGCGTGCGCATCCGAAGCCACTCGAATCAGAGTCGCGCTGATGATATTGCTCAAGACGATCTCGAAGGTTCGGCCCTTGAGTGGCTCGAAGCCGTCGCCCTGCACAACTTCACCCTTCAGGTCATTGCGCTCAAAATTCTCTTGGGTCGACTCCACTGATGCTGGATCGAGGTCGATGGCCACCACTCTTTTGGCACCCAAAAGGAGCGCCGCGATGCTGAGGATTCCGCTACCGCAGCCTACGTCAGCGACAGACTTGCCAGTAGGGTCCACCTCTTCCAGCATCTGCAAGCACAGCCGCGTTGTTGGGTGATCGCCCGTACCGAAGGCTTGACCGGGATCGATTTCGATGATGAGCCGGTCATCGCTCTTTGGCAGTTCTTCCCACGAAGGTTTGATCCAGAGCCGATTCCCGACCTTCATCGGTTTGAAAAACTGTTTCCAGGTCTCGGACCAATCCTGCTCGACGATTTCGTCGAGCTCCACTTTGCTTGCGCCCGTGCGTTCGAGGTCGGCAACCAGCGGAGCGATGTCAAACGATCGGTGAGCGTAGCCGACAATCGCTGGCGGGCGGTCCTCCAGGAGTGTGCCGTGGATTCCGTGCTCTTCAAAAACGTTCGCGAGCGCCGCCCAGTCCTCCGGCTCGACTTCGACCAAGGCCCGAATGACTGTCCAAGTTTTCACCGTTTCCATTTGAATAAGCCCTCCAAGAAACCTCCGTGTGCTTCGCGCGCGCTTTCCTCACCGGCGAGTTCGGCGAATTCGCGCAGCAGCTTGGCTTGCGCTTCGGTGACGCCCTGCGGAATCATCACATTGATCTGGACATGAAGATCGCCACGCTGCCCACCATGTAGCGGCGGCACGCCTGCACCTCGGAAGTTAAAGACTTTTCCGGGTTGCGTACCCGCCGGAATGCGCAGAGTCAGCGATTCGCTGAGTCCTTCGATCTCGATTTCATGACCCAGCGCGGCTTGCACCATAGTAATATTCATGCCAGTACCCAGCTCGGTGCCGTCGCGTTCGAAATGCTCGTCTTCCTCCACGTGGACTTTCACATAAAGGTCGCCGCTTACGCCACCCGGACCTGGTGCGCCACCTTTACCAGGAATTCGGATGGTCATTCCATCCTCCACTCCGGCAGGAATCTTCACCGTCAGAGTGGCTTCCTTGGGCGTTTGACCCGATCCGCGGCAGGTCCGGCAGTGGTTCTTGACTAGCGTCCCGACGCCTGAGCAGGTGGGGCACGTGGTCGAGGTACGTACGGCACCAATGAAGGTTTGTTGAACGCGTGTGACTTGGCCCGCGCCGCCGCAGGTGGAGCACGTCTCGCGCGGGGCGCCGCCTTCAGCTCCCGTGCCTTTGCAGCTGTCACAGGTGGCTGAGCGCCGGAAAGTCACCTCGCGCTCGGCTGACGCCAAAACATCTTTCAATGAAAGCTGAACGCTGGTGGCAATATCTTCGCCATCGCGAGTCGCTCGCCCGCGCTGGGCGCCGGCCGCACCGCCGAAGAACATGTCGAAGATGTCCCCGAAGCCGCCCGCACCTGCACCGCCGCCTCCGAAGAAATCTCCGGGGTTGGGGCCGTCGGCAGAGCCGAATTGGTCGAATCTTGCTCGCTTCTCGGGATCGCTCAGCACCTCGTAGGCGGTGTTGATCTCCTTAAACTTGTCCTCGGCGTCAGCGTTATTCGGATTGACGTCGGGGTGAAACTTGCGAGCAAGCTTACGAAATGCGGATTTAATATCGTCAGCCGAAGCAGTTCGGCTGACGCCAAGGACCTCGTAGGGATCCTTCATCGACATGGAGCTTTAGACCTCTTCGGAGTCCTCGTCCACTTCCTCATCGGCGGCGAGGTCGCTGAGAGACAGGGTGTTCGAATCCTCTTCGATTGCATCAGGCTCCTCGGCCTCGTCTTCGACGACATCATCGCCGAGCAGATCGACCAGCGAACTTCCCTCTTCGATTTCGTCTTCGTCCTCGTCGTCTTCCAAGACGCCGATCAGCAGTTCGTCTTCGACATCGTCAAGCGACGGCATCAGGATGCCAAGCTCGTTCGGTTTGACTTCGTGAAGCTGGGCCTGAGCAGCTTCGGCTGCTTCCAGTTCCTCCAGAGATTTCAGAATCGGTCGGATTTTGCCTGCGGCAATTTCTGCCAAGGCAATAGAAAGTGGGTGGTTCGAGGCGGTCCTGATCAACGGAGGCGCGCCGTCTTTGATTTGTTTTGCCCGCTTTGCAGCTAGGTTCGAGAGAACGAAACGGCCGCATTCCAAGTTGTTCAGGATATCAGGCGAGGGGAGGATGGTCCGACTTTCGAACTTCATGGGCGAACTTTCATTGTAGCACGTGCGTCGCAATCAGCGCAATACCTTTATTGTTTGTTGGCTCACCATCGTCCGCCCGCTGACCACCCCTTCCGGTATCCTCTTTGGGCAGGACTATGAAGATTCAGCTTGGTCATTCGCCCGACTCCGACGACGCGTTTATGTTCTGGGGTTTAGCCTCGGGAGAAGTCAAAACGGACTACGACTTCGAGCACATTC
>JALHPH010000118.1:0-1111 GCA_022842565.1 Fimbriimonadaceae bacterium | reverse complement strand
TATCCAGACTTTGAACGAGTGGGCGCTGGAGGGCAAGCTTGAATCAAGCGCGGTGAGCGTGCACACTTTCTCGCACATCACCGACAAGTATGCGCTTTTACGCCACGGCGGATCGTTCGGCGACGACTACGGACCCATGGTGGTCAGCAGCCAGCCGCTCACCCTGGAAGTCCTGGAAGACACGGTGATCGCCGTGCCCGGAAAGCTCACAAGCGCGTTTTTGGAACTTCACATTTGGTGGGCGGAGACCTTCGGCGAGGGCAAAAAGCCCAAGTACGAAGTCATCGCATTTGACGAGATCATCCCCGCGATTCAGGATGGCCGAGTCAAGGCCGGGCTGATCATCCACGAAGGGCAGCTGACCTACCAAAAGGAGGGCATGCACCTCATCGTCGATCTGGGCGTCTGGTGGAAATCGACGACTGGACTTCCTTTGCCGCTGGGCGTGAACGTGGTTAGAAAGGACCTCGGGATCGACGCCGTGCGCGAAGTCAGCCGTTGCATGCGAGAGAGCATCGCTGCGGGCCTGAACAACCGCGAAAAGGCCCTGGAGTACGCGCTGCAGTTTGCCCGCGGCATGGACCACGACACGAGCGATGAGTTCGTTGGCATGTATGTGAACGAGCGAACCGAAGACATGGGCGAAGAGGGCGTGCGGGCGATCCGGCTCTTGCTGGAGCGCGGCCAAGCGATTGGCATGGTCCCGCCGACCAACGTTGAAGTCATCGACTGACGCGAACCTGCTATCTCTGCGGTCACTTTTTCGGCGCTCATACGCTATGCTAAGGGCATGAAGCGGTGTTGGTGGGCGGCTGGACTCCTATTGGCTGGGAGTGCGGCCCAAGCACAGGTCGATTATCCGACCGCGATTTGGCGCGCTGCTAATGCGGGTAACTACTCGGTTGCAAGCCGTCCCACAAGCACCCCTATCCTGTATGTGGTCATTCACATCACTGAAGGGAGCTATTCGGGAGCGATTTCTTGGTTCCAGAATCCCGCCAGCAACGTGAGTGCTCACTACATCATCCGGAGCTCGGACGGAGAAGTGACGCAGATGGTCCGCGAAAAGGACATCGGCTATCACGCAGGCGTGTGGTGGTACAACCAGCGC
>JALHPH010000117.1 GCA_022842565.1 Fimbriimonadaceae bacterium | reverse complement strand
GGTTGATCAGGACATTGTTCGTTTGTGCGGTGGCGACGCCTTGCACTGCATATAGCAGTGACGACATAGCGCCTAGTGCTTGGAACGAATAACCAACAATCCAACCGTAGTCAACCCAACTCCCCGACTGGTAGCTTTGGGTGAGCGATTGAGCGGTCCAGACGTTGTCAGTGAGGCCGGTAATCACGCTGCCGATACCGAGATAGGCAATGCTCCGCTGGATGTGCCCGGTACTCGCCGATCCCGCAAGGAACGCGAGTCCAGCCCAGGCAACCAGGAAAGTAAGAACTGGGTAACACACTCCAAAGATCCTTTCCGTGGTCGAAAGATCCGTCTGACTTAAGACAGGACCCACGATAAATGTGTAGAGGAGTGCGCCTCCAGCAGCGCACATCGTGAAGCTGTCGATGAGGTGCTGATACCGGCGTTTGCCCGTCACTTCGGCCGTCAGAATCATGATTCCAACAACTTGGAAAAGGTAGCTACACCAGAAAAGTGCGTCGATGGCCGTTCCGACTTCGGGGTCGCCGCCTACTGTCATCTCATGGTGAAAGAGAGACGCATCGCCACAAGCGCAAAGCGCCATTCCGGCGCCGATCAGAATCCATGCGAGCCGAGAAAGGGCTGCAGCGCTTCGATTAAGCAGCGCGACAGCAATACAGGCTGACGCCCCAATGACCATTGGCATGACGATGCCCACAACGTTGAGAAGGAGGGATTGGCTTTTCGTGAAGCCGCCGGCAACGCTCAGCACGCCGCAGACTACTGCCAGTAGCAGCAAGCCTGTAGCCAGCCAGTAACTCAATTTTTGGCGTTGCGTCGTCCCCAAAGATTCCCCGTCACCCCATCCCGAGGGTGCCTTACATTGGAAATATTGGCAAGAAGTCTAAGTTCGCTTAGGTTCTATTACCTAAAAAGCGGGGTCGGGCTTAAGCTTTTACTAAATCCGCCATGCGAACAAGGACTACTGCGTTGATGGGAAACTCCAATTCTGCGCTGTCCAGCTTGCTGCGAATCTCTTCGGTTGCGTTTTCGGCGAACTTACGGTGCAGTCGCTCTTTTGCGACTTGATACACGCCGCCCATGGGGTCCACAATGCCGGTCGGGTCCACTTTTACCACCACGCGCTCGTCGTAAATCGCCTGAACTTCGCCTTCAAGATCGGCAAGATGCGAGTAATAGGTGTGCTCTTTCCGGTCCTCGGCGGTCACTTCGCGCCGCACGATTTTGACACGGTCGCCTGCTTTGAATGCCATTTGGCCCTAGTCTACCAAAAGGCGGCCCCTCCGTCCGCGATACAATAGGCAGAATGTTCAAGCGGCTCATGGAGCGGTTCGACCGGATGCTCGGGCGAGGAGTCATCGACGATGCGCTTTATGAAGAGCTTGAAGAGGCGCTCATCGAGGCCGACACTCCCTATCAGGATGCCGAGCAAATTCTGACGAGCCTGCGCAAACAGGTGCGTGACGAAAAAATCACGGATCCGGAGGCGATGAAGGCGAGGCTGCAGCGGGCGATTGCCGACCGATTCCAGCTTGGCCCGGCCCGGCACCTCACCGTGGGGCCAACTTCGCCGACGGTCTACCTCTTCGTGGGCGTCAACGGAGTCGGAAAAACCACGACGATCGCGAAGCTAGCGCAGCGCCTGACGAACCAAGGAAAGCGCGTTTTGCTGGCCGCAGGCGATACCTTTCGGGCCGCGGCCATCGAGCAACTGGAAACCTGGGCCCAGCGAACCGGGTCGGAGATCGTCCGGGCGCAGCCTGGTTCCGATGCCGCGGCGGTGATTTTTGACGCGGTCCAAGCGGCCAAGTCCCGCGGGTTTGACTACGTGCTGGCCGACACGGCCGGCCGACAACACAGCAAAGACAACCTAATGGCTGAGCTCTCGAAGATCGTGCGAGTGACTGAAAAGGGCCTGGGCCGCGTGCCGGATGAAGTCCTGTTGGTGCTGGATGCCAACACCGGTCAAAACGCCATCCGCCAAGCGGAGGAGTTTCTGAAAGCCTCGGGCGTCACGGGTCTGGTGCTCACTAAGCTCGACGGCACCGCGCGAGGGGGCGCCCTCATCGGCATTTTCGAGCGGTTCATCGTGCCAGTGAAGCTGGTCGGCGTCGGCGAAAAGGCCGAGGATCTCCGCGATTTTGACCCCACCGACTTCGCCGCTCGGCTTTTCGAGGGGAACTAAAAGCCGTATACTCTGGCGTCGTGAAGGCCCTTCATTGCTCCCTTCTGGCGGGAACCCTGCTCATTTCGGTTTGGGGTTGTTCGCCTTCGGGCACCAGCACCCCGGCGGCGAGGCCCGTGCCCAAAGCCTCCTCGCCGACGCTCTTGAACCCGAGTCCGCTCACCGGCGAGGGTTGGCCCGAGCTCAGCAAGGTCTTGCAACGCCACAGCTTGGTCAGGACTTTCTCGGCGACGAGCGCCGTGCAAATGATCTACGACGGCAAAAAAGAAGAGGCGGTGAAGATGGATCGCCTGATTCTCATTCAGCCGCCGAATCGATATCGCGTCGTGAACATCACGGGCAACCTCAAAGCGACCTCGGTGAGCGACGGCGAGAAAACGCTGGAACACACGAATACCGAGGCTTTCACCTACCACGCGCCCAGCACGTTGGCCACCGCAAATGCGGTGATGATCAGCAACGAAAACTACTGCGGCAGCCTCCTGTATGATTTTTTCCAGGGCGTCGTGGTGGCCGAAGACATCGTTCACCCCTCTAACCGAGAAGTCTCGGTTGCGTCGGGCGCCGGCCCGGACGAGCGCATTCTCAAGTTCCGCGCTCGCGATCCCTACGGAAATGTTCGGCTGACTTATTCCCCGGCTGACCTGACCATTCGGTTGATCGAAGCGGACATGGAGCCGAAGGTCAAGATG
The DNA here is from genome assembly GCA_022842565.1 of Fimbriimonadaceae bacterium. Lineage (GTDB taxonomy): Bacteria > Armatimonadota > Fimbriimonadia > Fimbriimonadales > Fimbriimonadaceae > JAFLBD01. The sequence goes on along the minus strand of JALHPH010000117.1, from coordinate 2,989 downwards.
CTAGGTATGTCGAGTAGCAACGCCGTGACTTCAATGGCGCTTATCGAGCGATTTGACAACATCAAAGTGGACCAGGCCATCGCGCCGGAGGCTTTTTCAACCGCAGTACCCGCGGGCCTCAAAGTGAAGGACCAACGAAAGGGCTTCACGAAGCACTCCCCTGCGCCGCTCTTTGATCTGAAGACCACCGAGGGAACCCTTGTTTCGCTCAAGGGTCTTCGGGACCGGGTGGTGGTGCTCCTTTTCGTAAACACGCTGAACCTGAAGACTCGGCCCGCCATGCAGTTGGTGGAATCGACGACGAAGCCATTTATCGATGCGGTTGATTTCTTTGCCGTCGGGAACGAACCGAAAGAGGTTCTAGAACTGTTGAAAAAAGAGGCCGGCATGAGCGCGCCGTTGCTGGTGGATAACAACTCGGGCGTTTTTGAGGCGTACGGGGTGATGGTTCCCACCGCCGATGGTCTTGGTGTGCTCGAAGTGCCGCAAGTGGTGATCATTGACCGCCGTGGTCGGGTCGCCGAAATTCTGCCGGGCATGCCCAGCGCCGACGACTTGAAGAAAGCGCTCCGGCGCGTCGGCGTAGGTCTAGTGAAACCAACGGATGGTGCCAAGCAGTAAGGAAAGGCAATCGGATGAAAAAGGCAATTCTCGTGTTCTTCGCGTGCGCTCTGGGTGCGTTTGGTGCCATCCAGGTGGACCGGTGGTGGGCGCAGCGGAATGAGACTCGCCCGGTACTCACCCGCACTCCGTTCAACGGCGTGGTGCAGGCCCAGAACGACGGAGTACCCACGGGAACCCCGGATTTCCGAACCGCCGCCAAAAGAATCCTTCCTGCGGTTGTTTCCATTGATGTGGTGACCGAGTGGTTCGGACGCCAAGTGCCCGGCAGTTCGGGATCCGGCGTCATCATTTCGGATGCGGGCCACATCGTGACCAACTCTCACGTGGTTGAGGATGGCCAGCTGCAAGGGGCCATCACCGTTCACCTCGCCGACGGCCGTTCTTTCCCTGCGCGGTTGATGGGCAACGATCCCCGATCCGATTTGGCCGTTCTCAAGATCGAAGCGCCCAACCTGCTGCCGGCTGAGATCGGGACCAGCCGCGATCTCGAAGTCGGCGAGTGGGTTCTAGCGGTGGGCAATCCGTTTCGTCAGGAAAACACGGTCAGCGCTGGGATTATCGGTAATATCGGGCGGGACGTCCAGCTCACGCGCGATTCGTGGCTGATTGACGCCATTCAAACCGACGCAAGCATCAACCCAGGCAATTCTGGCGGCGCACTCACCAATGCAGCCGGACAGTTGGTTGGCATCAATACTGCCATTCTGAGCCCGGGCTCCGGAGCCAGCGTTGGCATTGGTTTCGCGGTCCCCATTGACCGAGCCAAGCCAGTTATTGAGGATCTCATTCAACTGGGTCGTGCTCGCTACGGCTTTACGGGTGTTCAGCTTGCAGGCCAGCGCGGTCTGCTTCAGATTCCCGCTGCACGCAGGCAATACGAGATTGAAACCGGCATCATGCCCCCCGAGAGCGGAGTTCTGGTGATCCAAGTCGATCCCGGCAGTCCGGCGGCGCGCGCAGGCATCCGTGAACTGGATATCGTTCAGAAGGTCGACGAGCAGCAGATCAAAGAGCGCGACGACTTCATTACAGCCACTTATGGCCGCCGGCCCAGCGACCGAGTTCGGGTAACATTTTGGTCCAAGGGCCAGACTAAAGTACAGGTCTTGACACTCGAAGAGCTAACGAATCGTTAATGAGAGGGTGGATGCAAACTCTCTCGCCGACACGTCCGTAGTTTCGATGGCCGCCCTGGAACAGTCCGATCTAATGTCGATTTTTTCTGACGGAATCATTCCGTTCCTTGAAACCCTTCCTCCGGTGATTCGCGAGCGTCTCCAAACCTCCGGTGAGATGGATTCGCTCATTGAAGTGGTGCTCGATTATGGGCGCCCGGCCGAGGTGCGCTTCCGCGATCGTATGGAACGCTTCGAAGGCGTTATCGTTTCCGAACACGACATTGAATTCGTGGTCAAATCGGTTGGCGAATTCGGTCTCGATAACCGCGCAGGCATTGAGCGCACGCTCCACCGCATCTCGTGCATTCGCAACCGAGCGGGCAAGATCATCGGCCTCACCTGTCGTGTGGGCCGTGCGCTGGAGGGCACCATCGATATCATCGACGATCTTGTGCGCTCGGGCCGAAGCATCCTCCTGCTTGGTCGACCCGGTATCGGCAAGACCACCAAGCTACGCGAAGTGGCAAGGGTTCTGGCCGACGAAGTCGGTCGCCGCGTGGTGATCGTGGACACCAGCAACGAAATCGCAGGTGACGGCGACGTGCCGCACCCCGCTATCGGTCATGCGCGCCGTATGCCGGTGCGAAACCCGCTGGAGCAGCACGCGGTGATGATCGAGGCGGTGGAAAACCACATGCCCGAGGCAATCGTGATCGATGAGATAGGCACTGAAATGGAAGCCGCCGCTGCCCGAACCATCGCTGAGCGCGGTGTTCAACTTGTCGCCACCGCTCACGGCCAAACACTCGAGAACTTGATGCTCAACCCGACCCTGTGCGACCTCATAGGTGGCATTCAGGCGGTGACTCTCTCGGATGACGAGGCCCGCCGCCGCGGAACGCAAAAGACGGTGCTGGAGCGCAAGGCGCCCCCGACGTTCGATGTCGTGATCGAGCTGGTGGACTACGACCGATTGGCTGTTCACGGCAACGTGATGAAGACCGTGGACAACATCCTGCGCGGGCAGCCACCCAGACCCGAGGTCCGAGTCCGGCTGGAAAGCGGCCGCGTGGAAGTGGTTCAGCGCGAGCAGATTGAAGAGGCTCCCGAACCGACCACGCGAAAGGACTATCCGGTGCTCGCGCGCCAGATCGAGCCAGCACCACAGGATCGCCCGCCGAAAGCCAAGCGAGAAGCCCCTCTGCAGGGCGGTGCGCAAGTGGTCAGGGTGTTCCCCTATGGAATTG
>JALHPH010000116.1 GCA_022842565.1 Fimbriimonadaceae bacterium | reverse complement strand
TTCTTCTATCAAGCGTTCCACAAGGCTGGCACTTGGTCAGGAAATGGTTATGCGCTTGGTCAAATCAATGAACCGGCAAGCACCATCGTGATCTCTGAAAACAAGGATCGATTCGTGGACTACGGTCCCTGGATGGAGTACTTCATCCCAGGCGAGAACGGCTGGAACACCTACAACTGGGGTGGCGGCAAGCGCGACGACCGCATGCTGATGATCATCTTCGCCGATAGCCACGCCAAAATGACTCCGCTCATCGAGACCTGTCGCCAAGAGACCGGCAAAGAGAACATGTGGCAATACGATGTGGCGACGCTGGCCAACTACACCATCGAGGGCAGCCCTGCAAATCTGAGTTGGATGGATACGATGTGCCGTACCTATAAGGTGAAGAGGCCCTGAACCAATGATGGCAATGGGCCTTGCAGCTTTGTTAGCGATGCAACCTGCTCCCATGTCGGGCCGACCCCTCCTGGACGATCTCTCCAGGAGGGCGGTGAACTTCTTTGTGGAGCAATCGCACCCTGTCACGGGATTCACCAAGGACCGGGCGGCGAACCTCACGAATTCCGACACGTTTGATGTCGCAAGCGTGGCTTCGACCGGTTTTGCGATGACCGCCTATGCTGTCGGTGCGGAACGAGGTTGGCTAGATCGCTCCACGGCCCTGAGCAGGGCCCGCACGACCGCGCGAAACTTGCGTCAGGTCGCGGCCAAGCAGAATGGGTGGTTTTACCACTTCATCAATTGGCAAACAGGCCAGCGGGTATGGCAATGCGAAGTCAGTTCGATTGACACGTCGATCATGCTCATGGGTCTGATCACGGCCGATTCTTACTTCCAGGATTCGACACTAACTCGAGACGTCAGCGCGATTTTGGCCGGCATCGACTGGAATTGGATGCTGACCGACGGAGGCACCAAGCCGAACGCACTCACCTTTAGCCATGGCTATCGGCCCGAAAGCGGGTGGATCAACAATCGCTGGGACACCTACTCCGAGGAGCTGATGCTGCTGGTGATGGCCTATGGTTCTTATAGCTCGCTCCCGAGCGGAGTTTGGGGTGCGCTCGCCCGGCCAATGCACCAATACGAGGGCATCCAATTGCTCTCAGGCGGACCGCTTTTCATCCACCAGATGTCGCACGGCTTCATTGAGTTTCGAAATAAGCGCTGCCCGCTCGGTTATGACTACTGGGTGGCCACGCGCCGCGCGACCTTGGCCAATCAACGCTACTGCATCAAAAACCCGAAGGGTTTCCGCGAATATGGCGACCTCTTTTGGGGCCTGACGGCCAGTGATGGACCGGACGGATATCAGGCGTTTGGCGCGCCGATTTGGGGTGATGACAACGGTACGGTTGCTCCGACGACGGTCGCGGCCAGCATCGAATATCACCCTCGCAACGTGCTGGCTACCTTGGCCAATATGCGTGCCAAGTTCCCGCAGGCTTGGGGGCGGTACGGCTTTTCGAATGCGTTGAATCCTCAGCGTAACTGGGTGGGTCCGGATGTGATCGGAATTGACCTGGGCATGATGATGTGCGCGATCGAGAATGAACGCGATGACTTCGTGCACCGCATGACGAGTCGCCATCGGGTGATCAGCCTGGGAATGCAGCGCATCGGTTTCCAATCCTTCCCGCCTCGGCAAGGCAGCGAACGCGATGTCCTTAAGCAGACTCCTTAGACCGCTTGCGGTTCTGGTGTCAGTAGCGTGCGGCTGGGCGGTCAGCGCCTCGCCTGTTCAACTTCGCCTGACCGTCTGGGAAGGCGATCAGGCGCTAACCATTCTGAAGAAGGTGGTCCAGGATTTCGAACGTGCAAATCCTGGCATCACTGTCAAAGTGGAGCCGGTCAACTACGGCAATTACCAAGAAAAGCTCCTGACGCAGGTGGCAGCGCGGGTCGCGCCGGATGTGGCGATGATGGACCCGGCCAACTTTCAGCGCTATGCGCGACGGCAAGCCATCCTCCCGCTACAGCCCTTCATGCAGAAGGACCCGGACTTTCGGCTGGAGGAGTATTACCCGCAGATCGTCGCCGCGCACTCGTTTTCGGGTCAACTCTACGTGCTTCCGCGGGACATCGCGCCGATCGGGTTGATTTACTATAACAAGAGCCACTTGCGAGCCGCCGGACTGCCCGATCCGCCGCGCGATTGGACGTGGGACTTTCAGGCGCGGCCCGAGTTCGGCGAGCGAGATTTTTTAAACGTCGTCAATAAGCTGACCAAGAAGGACGCATCGGGAAAGACCACCCGCTATGGCTTCGTGCCCGGCTGGCCGCAGGCCATTCTCGACGTCTTCATCTATAGTCAGGGCGCTCGGTACGCCGACAACCCCGAGAACCCTAGCGAGCTTCCCTGGGACGACCCACGCGTTGTGAACGCCTTCGACCTGTTGGTGCGGATGCAGTTTGAAGAACGCACGGTGCCCAGCCCGAGCGATATGACGAGCGCGCTCATGATGGGCAGCACCGACCTGTTTGTCCAGGGCCGCGTCAGCATGATGCAGTCCGGAATTTGGGAGGTGCCGAACCTGCGCAAGAAGCTAATTCCGGGCACGCCGGGCTTTTTCGAATGGGATATCGCGTTGGCCCCGGCGTTCCGCGATGGAACCCGCGCGATGCCGACAGGCGGATCGGGCTATTGCATCATGAGCCAGACCGCGCACCCCGAGGCTGCCTGGAAACTGACCAAGTGGCTGGCCGGTGAGCCAGCCATGATCGCGATGGCCCGCGCCGGACTAGCCCAGCCCGCCATTCGCCGACTGGCGCAAAGCGATGCCTGGCTCCCTGGCCCGGGTACTCCGCTCGCCGAGCAGTATCCCCGGTCGAGGATATTGACCGACCTGGCCGTGGACTCGGTGGTGTTCGATCCGACCAGCGACCTTTGGCCCGAAGTCAAGACTTTTTGGACTCCGGTGCTGGACCGAGCGCTTTCCGGTTCCCAATCACCGCGCGAGGCCCTGACCGAGGCGAAGGCCCGCGCCACAGATCGGCTTGCAGTCCTGCGCAGCGAAAAGGCTCTCCCCGCCTTCCCCTGGATCCCCGCATTGGGGCTCGGGCTTGCGATGGTGGGGGGATTAGCGTTCTGGGTTTTCTGGCCGGAGCGCGGGAAATGGTCGGGGCGAGCAGAGCGCAAAGAAGCCCGAATCGCCTTTCTGTTCTTGGCGCCTTGGATCATCGGCACGCTGCTCTTCACGCTCGGCCCAATGGTGTTCTCCCTGATGATGAGTTTCTCTGACTGGGACATCATCCAGCCAGCAAAATTCCGCGGTGTCCAGAACTACTCCGAAGCAGTTTCGACCGATCCACGGTTTTGGCCCAGCATTGCGGTGACCAGTATTTATACCGTGGTATCGGTTCCTCTCGGCCTCGCACTGGCGCTGGGAATGGCGCTGCTGCTCAACACGCGCCTACGCGGGATTCCGCTCTTTCGAACTCTGTTCTACTTGCCCGCGTTGGCCAGTGGCGTCGCGGTCGCTCTCATCTGGAAAGCGGTCTTTCGAGCCGAGGGCGGCCTGTTGAACGCCATTCTTTATGGCCCCAACGGCGAGGACCCCCTGCGACTCGCTGGCTGGCTGAACCAGTTCAGTCCAAACGGACCCATCAATTGGCTTGGTGACGAACGTACGGCGCTCGCCTCCATGATTCTGATGTCGCTTTGGGGGGCGGGCGGCGCAATGGTCGTGTTGCTGGCGGGACTCCAGGGCATTCCGGAGATGTACTACGAAGCGGCGACTTTGGACGGTGCCTCGGTTTGGCAGAGGTTCCGCGCAGTGACGGTGCCCATGCTCGGTCCGGCCCTGCTCTTTAGCTTCATTACTGGGTTGATCGGGAGTTTTCAGGTATTCACGCAGGCGTTTGTCATGACCAGCGGCGGACCCGGCGATTCCACAAGGTTCTACATGCTGCACCTCTACCAACAAGCGTTCGTGAACCTTCGAATGGGCTACGCCTCGGCGCTGGCTTGGGTGCTCTTCGCCATCATTTTGGTCCTCACCATCGCCCAGCTCCGGCTGAACAAGAACGTTTATTATGAGGGTGCGCAGCGTTGAGGCGGCTCGCGATTTGGGTTGCGCTGGTGCTGGGAGCGGTGGTTTTCGCCCTTCCCTTCTATGTGATGATCGCGATGTCCCTGAAGACTGCTGCTGAGCTCGCCTCCACTTCGGTGTGGGCATGGCCGGTGAACCCAGCCTGGGACAATTACCAGCAGGTGCTGACCAATGCAAACGTCAGCTTCGCCACCTTCTTGCGCAACACGACGGTCATCGCGCTTCTGACAACGCTGGGATCGGTTTTGAGCTCGGCGCTTGTCGCCTACGCCTTCGCACGGCTGCGATTCCCGGGGCGAGACCGGCTCTTTCTGCTGGTGCTGGCGACCATGATGCTCCCCGGCATTGTGACGCTCATCCCCAGCTACGTGATGTTCGCGCAGATTCGCTGGGTCGATACTTGGCTGCCGCTCATCGTGCCTGCATTCTTCGGCGGAGCCTATAACATCTTTCTGCTTCGGCAATTCTTCCTATCGATTCCGCGCGAAATGGAGGAAGCGGCCTTTTTGGACGGAGCGTCGCACTGGGCGATTTTCTCTAAAATCGTGTTGCCGCTTTCGATGCCCGCGCTCGCGACGGTGGGCATCTTTGCATTCATCTGGTCGTGGCGCGATTTCTTGGGGCCTTTGCTCTTTCTAAACGACCCTGAGAAGCAGACCCTCGAGACCGGACTGCGGCTGTATCAGTCGCTCAATGCCGAGCAGTGGCACCTTCTGATGGCGGCTTCGGTGATGGTTTGCATCCCGCTGATCATCCTGTTCTTGGTTGGGCAGCGGGCATTCATCCGCGGAATCGTGCTTACGGGCGGGAAATAGCAAGGTGGGCGCGCACCCACTCGCCGACCTTCATCAGTCCGTCGTGATCGGCATTCGCGACCCTCTGCGAGCCGCCCACGATCGTGTAAGGCACATATTCTCGGGTGTGATCGGTGCTGGTATCGGTTGGGTCGTTGCCGTGATCGGCAGTCACGATGAGTAGGTCGTCTGGAGTCAGTTGGTCGATGACGGACTTGAGCATCGGGTCGAATTCTTCCAAGCACCGCGCGAACCCGGGCGCATCGTTTCGGTGACCGAAGAGCATGTCGAAGTCCTCGAAATTGGCGAAAATGAACCTCGCGTCGCTCGCCATGGCCTCGGTGAGCATCGCGGCGTGTTCGGCGTTGGACTGCGTCCTGCGCACGGAGCGGAAACCCCGGCCATCGAAGAGCTCGGGCACCACGCCGATGCCAAAAACGTCGCCGATTTCGTCGGACAGGTTGCTCGGCGGCGTGACGGGAAAGTCCTTTCGGCGCTCGGTCCGCTTCCAACCACTCTTGGCATCGCCAATGAACGGTCGCGCGATCACCCGTTGAACGCCGTGGGGCGGCGTCAACATGGCTCGGGCGATGCGGCACCATTCGTAGAGTTTCTCAATGGGCACGACGTCCTCGTGGCAAGCAATTTGCCAGACGCTGTCGGCGCTGGTATAGAGTATCGGGCAGCCCGTGAGCAGGTGCTGCTCGCCCAGCTGATCTAGGATCAGAGTGCCGCTGGATGGTCGGTTGCCGAGGGTTTGCATGCCTATCGCCTCCTCGAACTGCTTGACCAGCGTGATCGGAAAACCATCGGGATAGGTCGGGAATGGCTCGTCAATCGCAATCCCCATCATCTCCCAGTGCCCCGTGACCGAATCCTTCCCCATGCCGAGCGGTCGTAGCCGCCCAAACTGTGCATCCGGTGCCGTATCGCCAGGGATGCCTCCGGCGGCAAGGAAACCGATGGACTGCAGGGTGGGGGCGTTCAGGTGGCCTGCGGCCTCCCACGTGTGCTTCAGCGTAGAGGGGCCGTGCGGG
>JALHPH010000115.1 GCA_022842565.1 Fimbriimonadaceae bacterium | reverse complement strand
CCAATCCGAAAGAGGAGGTGAGGAACGCAGCAGCCACAATTGCCACCGTCAAAATGATCCACTTTTTGATGAGGGTACTCATGCTGCTTCCTGATTGTATCCCTTTGGGCGGTCATACTCTTTGCAGTCAACACGCAGCATGAAAGCCCGCACTCCATTGATGCAACAGTACTTTGAGGCGAAAGATGCCCATCCCGGGGTGTTGATGGCCATGCGTGTCGGCGACTTTTTCGAATTCTATGGTGAGGACGCCGAGACCGCAGCCGCCGCCCTCGAAATCACGCTGACGGGCAAGGAAGACGGTGCAAACGGGCGCATCGCCATGGCCGGGGTACCGTACCACTCCGTCGAAAAGTACCTGGCTCGGCTCATCAGTAAGGGTCACAAGGTCGCGCTTTGCGACCAAGTCGAAGACCCCAAGCAAGCAAAGGGTCTGGTGCGGCGAGCGGTCACGCGCGTCCTGACTCCTGGCACTGTTTTGGAGGACTCGATGCTGGTGGCCGGGGCAAACAACTACCTCGCGGCCCTCACGCACGACGACGAGCATGCCGGTCTGGCCGTGCTCGATCCCTCGACGGGCGAGTTCCTGGTGACCGAGGTGGTCCGTGATGGTTGGCAAGAAACGGTGCTGCAAGAGCTCGCCCGACTGCGCCCTGCCGAACTCCTGGTGGCCGATCCCGAGAGCGAGGTCGCAACCCTCGCCGCCCGGCAGATGGGCATCACGGTAAGCAAGCAAGAACTGGTCAAGCCGCAGCATGCCGAGCGTGCGCTGTGCCAGCAGTTCAAGGTATCGCAGTTGGCCGGATTTGGCCTCGGCGGCATGCGGCTCGGCATGGTTGCGGCGGCCGCCGTGCTGGCCTACGCCAAGCATAACGGGCTCGAAATGGAGCATGTGGACACCGTCTCAAGCTATTCGGTGGAGATGTACATGTCAATGGACCTCTCAACCCGACGAGCGCTGGAAATCAGCGCGAACCTGAGCGATGGTTCGCGGCGCTATACGCTGCTGTCGGTGATCGATCAGACCGTGACCTCGTTCGGCGCGCGGCAACTTCGAAAATGGCTGGAGCAGCCCCTGCTTGATCCGGTGACGATTCAGGCTCGACTGGAAGCCGTTGGCAACCTGGTGCGAAATCACCTGCACCGCCAGGACCTGCGCGATGCCCTTCGCGCCCTACACGACCTGGAGAGACTGGTGGCGCGGTGTGTGGCGAAGCTTGCGACTCCGCGAGACTTGGTCGCGCTGCGCAATACGCTTGTCGCCTTGCCCAAGCTCGGTCCGCCACTGGAGGCCATCGCTGCTGGGCGCCTGGCCGAACTCAAGCCGATGATCGGCGACCATCAGGCCCTGGGCGACCTTCTGTCGCGCGCCCTGATGCCCGAAGTGCCTACCCACCTGCGGGACGGCGGCGTGATCGCCGATGGTTACGATTCCGAGCTGGACCTGGTTCGCTCCATGAGCAGGGAGGGGCGGCAGTACATCGCCGAAATCGAGGCGCGCGAGCGCGAGCGAACCGGCATTGGCGCGCTCAAAATCGGCTTCAACTCGGTGTTTGGTTACTATTTAGAGGTCAGCAAGACCCACTCCAGCAAGGTGCCCGACGACTACATCCGCAAGCAGACCACCGCCAACGCAGAACGGTACGTGACCGCCGAGCTGAAGGATCGCGAGGCGGCTGTTTTGGGCGCTGGAGAACGCTCGCTCTCGCTGGAAGCAGAGCTCTTTGCTCGGCTGCGGTCCACTGTCGCCGAGCAAAGCAGCAGCCTGCTGCAGACCGCGCGGGCGCTCGCCGAAATGGATGCGCTGGCTGCCTTCGGCGAGGTCAGCTCGCAACTCGGTTTCCGCCGACCCGAGATCGTGCCGGAGGACGGCATCCACATCGTGGGCGGGCGGCATGCGGTGGTCGAGGCCAACACCCGCCAGTTCGTGCCGAACGATACGACGTTTGAACCAGATGGCACGCGCCTGATGGTGCTCACCGGGCCAAACATGAGCGGAAAATCGACGTACCTCCGCCAGATCGCGCTCATCGTTTTGCTGGCCCAAGTCGGATGCTTTGTCCCGGCACGCTCCTGCAAAATGGGCTTGTGCGACCGTATTTTTGCCAGGATCGGTGCCAAAGACGAGATCGCTCTCGGGCAGAGCACTTTCATGGTCGAGATGCTAGAAAGCGCCTACATCCTGAACCATGCTAGCCCGCAGAGCCTGGTGCTGTTCGACGAAGTTGGGCGCGGAACCAGCACGTTCGACGGACTTGCGATTGCTTGGGCGATGATCGAACGACTCAGCGAAGTCGGCTGTAAATGCGTCTTTGCCACCCACTATCACCAGCTGAATCAGCTCGCCGAGCAGCTCCCGGGGGTGGCGAATTTCAGGGTGAGCGTGAAGGAGGTCGGCGAGGAAATTGTGTGGACGCACCGGGTGCTTCCGGGCGGGACCGACCGCAGCTACGGGCTGCACGTCGCCAAAATGGCGGGCATGCCGTCGGCCGTGGTGACGCGCGCGAGCCAAGTCCTGCGCGAACTGGAGGGCTCATCCGAAATGGCCGCGCCCAAGGCCCGAAGGGCGCAGCTACAGCTCACGCTTTTCGAGGGTGAAGAGCCAGAGATGGTACGGGAGCTGCGCGAACTGGACGTGGAATCGCTGACGCCGCTTCAGGCCATCCAGTTGCTGGGCGAATGGAAGCAGCGGACCTAACCGGGCGCGGCGGCTGGAGCCCAAAGGCCGGTTGTCTCTGGCAGACCGAGGGCCAGATTCAGGTTTTGCATCGCTTGCCCAGCCATTCCTTTCAGCAGGTTGTCAAGCGCGACCATGACCGCGATGCTTTCTGCATCGTGGGCGAAGGAAAGTTCGGCGAAGTTGGTACCCACCACGTTCGCGACCCTTGGTGTGCCTTCTACCAGCCGCAGGAATGGATGGTTGCGGCACCATTCGGTCAGACGTTCGCGCACTTGATCGGCTTGGGCCCGAGTGGCTTGGCATTGAGCGGTGACAAAAATTCCGCGGACCAACGGCGCCGAATGAGGAACGAAGTGCACGGTCAGATTGTGGCCGTCCAGAAACTGCTCGACCTCGGCCTGATGCTGATGCGCCAAGGGCTTGTAGGCCCGAAAATCATGCGCGCGAGTCGGGTGGTGGGTGGTGGCCGACGGAGTTGCGCCGCTCCCCGAACTCCCGGTGACCCCGAACGCAGCCACCGGACCGCGCAGACCCGCTTCCCGAATTGCCCACAAAGCAAGCTGCAGCGCAGTGGCAAAGCACCCCGGATTGGCGATGCGGCGAGTGCCTTGGGCCGGGGCATTGCCGGTTTCAGGGAGGCCGTAGGTCCAGGCGCTGATCTCGCCCGGGCAAGGGTGCGACCCGCCATAATTCCGCGCGAATCTCTCGCTGTCGGCAATGCGGAAATCTGCGCTGAGGTCGATGACAATGGTGTTTTCATCAAGGTGAGGCGCAATGGTTGGCCACTGACGGGCCAATTCGCCGTGCGGCATCGCCGCGAAGAGCACGCTGCCCTCACCTTTTAGCCATGAAAAATCAGGTTCTGCAAGAAAAGTCTGCTCATAGAATCCGGCAAGATGAGGGTGGGCCGCCGTAAAAGGCTGACCCGCAAACTGCCGCGACGTCGCCGCGACGGCCTCGACATCGGAGCGCACGGCCAGAAGCCGCAGTAGCTCGCCGCCGCCATACCCGTTGCCGCCCAGAATGAGCGCCCTCAAGCCCTTCCCCTCACCTTTTCCAAAACAAACTGGCTCAGCTCAGCGCCCTGCACGCGGGCATTGAGAGCTCGCACGCCCACCTTTTCCTCGACGAACCGGGTGCCCACACGGTTGTCGGTGGCCGGGCCGGTGACTACGTCGACCTCGATGCCGTAACTCTCGCGAAGCTCATTCACACCGCCGACCACGCCGACGGGGTCATTGGCGCAAAGCACAAACGCAGCTGTGTTTTGCCGAGTCGCCTCGTGAGCCAGGATCGCCTGGACGCCGTATTCGCCCAGAATGCCATCGCCCGTTTCGCAGACGATGACCGTGCAGCCCTTCTGCGCAAGCTCCGAAAAAATCACTTCGGCCGAATGGACGGCCGTTTCCATGTTGCTGCTCGTGACGCCGACATCAGTGAAATCGAAGGCGTGCTCCGCGCCGTAATCGACCATGCTGAGGATGTCGCGTTGCAGCGAAACGCCCGTCAGTTTGGCTCCGCCGACGATGAATCCCGCCCGGGCCAAGGACCGAACCAGGCAGCAAGCCGCAGCCGTTTTGCCCGCGTTCATGCAAGTCCCGGCGATGAGGACGATTGGAACCGCGCTCGCCCCTGGGTGCCCAGTGAGCGCGACATCCTTGATGTTCGCCGGCACACCAATGCGGTGGTGCGATTCAGGAAACCGCTGCAATTGGCCGAGCACTTCTAGTTCGAACGGCGGACCCACGTCGGGGTTGTTCGAGAGGCAATGCCCCATCACGCCGCCCATGTTCAGCAGGTGGATGGTCTGGCCAACAGCCAGCGACTCGGGAAGGACGCCCTCGTACCCATGCAGGGCGTTTCGATGCCCCAATGCCCCAACGACAATATCCCCTTTCTGTACCGCCGAGAAGCGTCCGTGGACATCCTCGATTTGGTTATAGGTGTTCTTGTCGTTCAGCACACGCCCTGCGATGACGGCCCCGGCGCCCACGTGCATTTCGGATTGCAGAGTGACGGTGCGGCTGAGGCGCATGCGGCGGGTGACACTGCCGATCTTATCCGCGATGATTCTCAGGATTGGCCCCCTTGCGCGCGGGCGATGAGCGTTTGCGGGATGCCATAAACCTTCGCAAATCCCGCGGCCTCCTCGCCCGTCCACAGGCGGTTGGCTTCGCCGTAAGTGGCCACGTCAGGGTTCATGAGCGAATACTCGGACTCGGCGCCCGTGACCAGGCAGTGGTGCGGGCCGAGCGTCAGGTGAACCGAGCCCGTGACGTGAGTTTGCGAGGATTCCAAGAAGGCTTCTAGGTTGCAAGAGATGGGGTCAAAGGCGTGACCCTCGTGCAGCAGCGAGCCGTAAAGATTACCAAGCTGGTCCTTCCAGAAGCTCTGCTTCGCTGTCAAGACGAGCTTTTCGAGCTCGCGGTGAGCCTGGATCAAGATCGTCGCCGCGGCGGCTTCAAAGCCGATCCGGCCCTTGATGCCAAGGATCGTGTCGCCGACATGGTAGCCACGCCCGATGCCATACGGCGCGGCCATTTGGTTCAGTTTCTGAATGAGCTGGATCGGCGGGAGGGCCCCACCGCTAAGAGCAACCGGAATTCCGTTCTCAAACTGGATTTGAAGCTGCATAGGGGACCGGGCAACATCTATCAGGCCGCCTGGCCAGGCTTCCTCGGGGAGCGGCTGGTGGCTGGTCAGGGTCTCGCGACCGCCAATGCTGGTCCCCCACATTCCTTCGTTGATGCTATAGGTCGTGGTTTTGGCCGGGATTTCGATGCCGCGCTCCTTCAAAAAGGCAGTTTCTTGCTCGCGCGAGAGGGCAAGATCGCGGATGGGAGTAATGATCGCCAAATCGGGAGCCAGCGCTCGAAACGCGACATCAAACCGGATCTGATCGTTGCCAGCGCCGGTCGAGCCGTGCGCCAATGCCTGCGCGCTCACGGACTGGGCCGCACGCACCACCGCTCTGGCCTGCACCACGCGCTCGGCGCTCACGCTCAGAGGATAGACATTTCCGCGGAGCACATTGCCGAAGATGAGGTATTTGAGGGTGCGGTCGAAGAGCTCTTGGCGTGCATCGATGGTTTGGTGGCTTGCCACACCAAGCCGCGCCGCCATCGCTTCGATCCGTCCTAGCTCGGCTGCGTCAAAACCGCCGGTATCGACGGTGACGGTGTGCACTTCCCAACCCTGCTCCTGCAGATAGAGCACGCAAAAAGAGGTATCGAGGCCGCCAGAGAAGGCGAGGAGAC
>JALHPH010000114.1 GCA_022842565.1 Fimbriimonadaceae bacterium | reverse complement strand
CCCACGGGATCGAGCCGCCGTAGCTGTGGTTCTTCACCCGTATGAACACACTCGCGCCGCTACTTCGGTGCAGTGCGGCGTTCACCAATTGAGCGGAGACCGGCGCGTCCATATTCACTCGCTGACCACTCCAAAGCGCAAACGGCGCAACGCCGGTGATGCCGCGCGAATTGCCGCCGCGCGCGGCGATGATCCCAGCCAGCGCCGTGCCATGGATATCGCCCGCCGAACCGGGCGAGACGTTGGTGTCGTTGCCGGCAAAGTCAAAGCTGTTGGCAGCGGTGAAGTTGCTGCTGAGGTCCAGGTGACCGGTGTCGAAGCCGTCGTCAATGATGCCGACGATCACTCCCTGGCCGGTGAGATTTCGGAGCCAAGCGGGAGTCACCCGGATATCACGGTTGGCGACAAACGAATTCTGGAGACCCCACTGGCCCGGCCAGCCACTGCTAGGCGCATTCGCCACGAAGTACGGGTCGTTGGGCACAAACTGATCGCGTGCAATCTTCAATTGTGCGTTGGGGGCGACGCCTAGACCTGGTACCTGACGCAAACTCTGGAGAGCCGCCGCGGCCTCGCGTGGACTCTCGAATCGGATGAGGTACCAACCCGGCGCGCCCAAGGCAGTCGCCGCAAAGCCTTCAAGGTCGTCGCCGACGTTCCAAAAAATCAGCTCCGTAAACGACGCTGCAGGTTCAGCCGCCCCGAACGACGGACGCTTTGTGTTTCGGAATTGATCTGCGGTGGTCTCGGAACTTGCGAGCCCTGGCAAACAGAGGCAGGCTACAAGGCCAATGAAAAACAGGCGTCGTTGCACGATAATGCCATTATACGAAACTCGTTGACCGAATGAGCCCGTGCCGGTACCAGGTTCGCCGAGAGCCCAGCGCTGTTGCAGCCGTAGAAAAAGGAGTGAAACTGAGCCGTAGGACCTATCAGAACTGGTTCATGGCCGCGGCGATTTACAACTTCATTTGGGGCACTGCGGTAGTCCTCGCGCCAGACGTGATCTTTCGTGCGATGCGTATCGCACAGCCGAACTATCCCTCCCTGTTTCAAGCGATTGGCATGATGGTGATGGTGTATTCCCTGGGCTACTGGCTCATCGCCAAGGACCCAGAGCGCTACGCGGCATTCGTTTGGATTGGATTGCTCGGCAAGGTTTTCGGGCCGGTCGGGTTCCTGTTCGCGGTGTCGCGGGGCGAATTGCCTTGGTCATTTGGGGTGACCATCCTGACGAATGACCTTATTTGGTGGCCAGTTTTCTTCAGCTTCGCGTGGCATTACGCACGAAATCCAATCGTCGAGCCGCGCTCGCTTCGGTAAACTCGCTGGGTTCATGCCTCCCATTTTCCGACTCGGCGATACGATGACGGGCGAGGTTCGCCCGCTCACCACATTGGACCCCGGCCACTTGCGCTTTTACTCCTGCGGCCCGACCGTGTACAACTACGCCCACATCGGAAATTTCCGAACGTTTATCAATAGCGATCTCGTGGTCCGGACTGCCCAAGCCCTGGGTTGGCGCGTGAGCTACGTGTGCAACATCACCGACGTGGGGCACCTGACGCAGGACGACGTGGCCGACGCCAGCGGCGACGACAAAATGGCGAAGGCTCTGAAGAGCAAAGAGGGCGAGGCGTTCGTGAACGTATGGGACTTGGCTGAGCACTATGCCGATGCGTTTAAGAGCGATTGGTTCCGAATGGGACTCATTAAGCCGCTCGTCTGGCCGCGAGCCACGCAGCACATGCGTGAACAGATCACAGCCGTCGAGGAACTCATCGAGAAGGGCCACGCCTACCAAACCAAGGACGCGGTCTATTTCAGGATCAACAGCTTCAGCGATCATGGCAAGCTGAGCGGGAATACCAACAAAGACGAACTGCGAACGGCCGTGCGTGATGTGGTATTGGACCCGGAAAAAGAGCATCCCAGCGACTTCGCGCTCTGGAAAAAAGACGACAAGCACCTGATGCAGTGGTATTCGCCATGGGGCTGGGGCTTCCCGGGCTGGCACATCGAGTGCTCGGTGATGGCGATGAAGTACCTGGGTGAAACCCTGGACCTGCACGCGGGCGGCGAGGACCTGATTTTCCCGCACCATGAATCGGAAATCGCACAGAGCGAATGCTTAACCGGCAAAGTGTTCTCGAACCACTGGATGCACTCGCGTTTCTTGCTGGTGGACGGCGAGAAGATGTCCAAGAGCAAGGGCACTTTCTATTCAGTACGCGACTTGGTGGAGGACCAGGGCATCGACCCGATGGCGCTTCGGCTCTCGCTCATGGCCGTGCCATACTCCAAGCCGCTGAACTTCACCATGCAGGGGCTCGCAGACGCGACCAAGAACATGGAACGGCTCTACGAATGCGCCCGGCTCTCCTCAGACGCGCTTTCGCGCCCGGACAACGCCCCTGGTGTGGCGTCCGCGCTTGAACGGGTTTACGACGAGATGCTGGAAGCAATGTGCGACGACATGAACACGTCGGTCGCGATTGCTAAAGCCCTGGAGGGGACTGGGGTCATCTTCCGAGAATCCGCGAACCTCGGCGGCGCGAGCGCGCATGCGGCCTTGCACTTCTTGAACCGGGTGGAGGCGCTTTTGGGCATCCGGTCGATTCGAGAGGAAGCGACCGGCCAGGGTGATCCCCAAGAAGCGAACGCTGAAACTCTGATGAACGCACGCATGGTGGCTAAGCAGAACAAGGATTTTGCGGCGGCTGATCGTTTGAGGTTAGAAATCGAGGCGCTTGGGTTTGAAGTCCGCGACACTCCAACCGGCCCCGTACTTCGACGGAAACTCTCCGCGCCCGAAATTCAGTAATTTGGGTGATCGCCGCAGAACTCTTAGGAGTGTTGCGCGTTAGTGCCAATAGACCGGACACAGATAACGGATTGGAGAAACTGACCATGAAACTAAACAATTTGCGCCTCGCCGGCGCCATGCTGGCCCTCGTGAGCCTGACCGCTATGAGCACCGCCCAAGGACCCCAACAGGGTGGACAAGGTGGACAACGCCAAGGCGGAGGAATGCGCCAAATGGGTGGAGGCATGATGAGTGCCAATTCCAACCTCGGCCTGATGGAGCGCTCGGACGTTCAGAAAGACCTGAAGATGACCCCGCAACAGATCACCGCGATGGCGAAGCTCCGCGAGGATATGGGCAATGAAATGCGCGGAATGCTGCAGGATGCGGCCGCCTGGGGTGACCGCGAGGCCATGCGCGAAATGATGCAGCAAGTGAACGCTAAGTACGACAAGGCAGCACTCAATATTCTGGACGAAGGACAGCAAAAGCGACTCACTGAGATCCGCATCCAATTGCTCGGAATCCGCGCCATCGCCGAGCCAGATGTGCAGAAAGCTCTCGAAATGAGCAATGCCCAGCGACAGAAGGTCCGATCGGCCCAATCCAAGATGCAAGAAGCCATGCAAGCCATGCGCGGCAACATGCGTCCCCAGCAGGGTGGAGAAGGCGGCGAGCGACCCAACCGAGGCGGAATGTCGGAAGACATGCAGGCTCAGATGCAGAAAATCAACGCCGACTATGAGGCAGCCTTGAAGCTCATCCTGACGGACGAGCAGAATGCGCTCCTGAAGACCATGGCTGGTGCCGAGTTTAAGGCCGACCCCAATGCCGTCCGAGGCGGCCGCGCACGCGGCTAAAGGTCTCGCACTGCTGACAAAAAAGAGCATCCTGCTTTGTTCATAGAGCAGGATGCTCTGCTATAACCAGAAAGAGATGATAAATTTTTTGCTTTGTGCTGCTAAGAGCCGCGGATTGGCGGTCGTGGTGCTGCTGGCTCTGGCGCTGGGTGGGGTGGCACAGGGTCCCGGTGGTGGACGCGGCGGGCGTTCCATGTATTTGAGCCTGATGGGGCGCAAAGATGTGCAGCGTGATCTTAAAATGACTGCGGGCCAGATTAAGACTTTCGAAACCCTTCGCGACACAACGATGAAGGAAATGCGCGGGAACTCAACAGATGCGCGTAACCGACCCCCGACTTTCATGCGCGATAAAATGGCCGCTGCTGACCGTAAAGCAGCCGCGATCCTGACCGCAACACAAAAAACCCGGATCGCTGAGATCCACGTCCAAGTGATGGGGCCGCGCGCGGTGGCAGATCCGGAAATCCAAAAGAAACTTGGGCTGACAGCCGCCCAAAAGGCCAAAGTCGACACGGCAATGAAAGCCTACCAAGCCGAAATTGGCAAGCTCATGGCGAGCTTGCGCGGACAAAGCACCCAGGGCGGGACGATCCAAGCCCCAGGGAGCGTGGCCAAGATTGAGACAGCAAACAAAAAGCTGGAGACCTCGCTGAACAGTATCCTCACGACGGCTCAGAAGACAAAGCTGAACTCGCTGAAAGGGAGGCCATTTAAGGCCGACGCGCCATCGCGGCCGCAGATGGGCAATCGGCCCGGTACTCGCAGCTAACGCGACGTTCGCCGATCCATCAGGAACTTGGCCGAGCCGTCTAGGAATAGGCGGTTTCGGCCATTCATGTGTGCGGTCTTGCCGCGCAGCTCGCCAGCGACGCTCGGAATGGTCGCAGGGAAATAAGGATCGACGAGCAACTCCACTTGGCTCGGGCCATCCGGCTGACCGACGGTTGGCGAATTGGCCAACCGCAGGTCCTCGACCGCGCCATCCATGCTTTTGCCCCAGAAGTTATCGAGTGGTACCGGGTTAACCATTTGGTCAAAACGCCACATCCAGAGGTTGCTTGTGGTCGATTCGACTTCCGGCCGCCCACGAAAGAGCCCGTCCACGCTTGGGCAGCGCATCAACCGTGCTACTCCATACGGCGTCAAGAGCGGCGTGATCCAGCCCGCCCTGGGGTCCGAAGGCGGCCACGTAGTCCAAGGGCGGTAGCCGGCTGCGACTTTCAAGTCTCTGCGATCTGGCATCAGGCCATCGCTATCATCCAGATAAAGCTGGAAGCCCAGCCCAAACTGCTTCATGTTTGAAAGACAGGTCGTCCGTTGAGCTGCGGCCCGCGCTTGGGTGAGAACCGGAAAAAGGATCGCCGCGAGAATCGCAATGATTGCGATCACGACGAGCAGTTCAATCAGGGTGAAGGCGCGGCGCACAATATCTCCCTGGCAACGGACATCACGTGTTCTACGCTTAACTCCTCAAGACACTTGTGCCCGATGGGGCATTCGCGGTGCCGGCAGGGCGAGCATTCGAGCCGGATAGATGCAACTCGGTGAGGAGGGCGGCGCGGCCCTAGGGTATCGGGGTCGGTCGGGCCGAAAATGGCAAGGGTCGGCGTGCCCATCGCCTGAGCCATGTGCATGGGGCCGGTGTCGCCGCCGATGAACAGCGAGGCTCGCTGAAGCACAGCGCTCAGTTGCCTCAGGCTTGTTTTGCCAGTCAAGTCAATGAATGTATCCGGGTGCTCGGCGTTTGCCAGGATCTCGGCGGCTAGTGGAGCATCGCTCGGCGCCCCGGTGATGACTGGCACCATGTCGAATTCCCTTCGCAGTGCTTCGCCCACGAGCGCAAACCGCTTGGGTGACCACTGCTTGATGGTCCTACCTGCGGAAGGGTTAAGGATGACGTAGCGTGGGCCGCTTGGGAGCAGTTCTTCGGCCGTCACCAGGTCCTCCGGACGCACCGGCATCAGCATCTCGGGCCGCAGGTCTGGGTTCGCGCCCGCGGCTCTCGCCAACTGCAGATAGCCCTCGATCACGTGCAGGGTCCCGAGTTGCCGTGGAACGCGTTCGGTGTACATGAGCGTGGCGCCCTCTCGGCCCTCGGCCGGCCCGATAATGCGGCGGGCGCCGCTTAGCCGCGCCACCCACGCCGACTTCAGCAACCCTTGCAGGTCGAGCACGATGTCGTAGTGCTCCGCAGCAAGATCACGTTGAATCCCTAACGCCTGCCGGAGGAGGCCCTTGCGAGGAACCCGGTGCACGCGGTCAATGAACGGATTCCCCTCGACCACGGTCGCGCAG
>JALHPH010000113.1 GCA_022842565.1 Fimbriimonadaceae bacterium | reverse complement strand
TGATGGCGCTGGCGAAACAGGCACAGCCGTCACTAGATGTTCGTTTTGCCAAACACCTCCTGGCCAGAACTTCGCGGCAGATCGACTTGGCCGACAATACCGCCAGCAGCGATGGCGGCTGGAAAACGAACGCTGCCGGGTTCAAATTTAACCAGAACTACGGATTCGGCTTGGTGGACGCGGACGCGCTTACGAATGAAGCAACCCGTTGGAGCGGTCCTTCGCCGGTCGTGGTTTCCAGCGTTGCTAACCAAACGGTTAATACCGCCCTGCCGGACGGAAACCAGACCGGGGTGAGCCGCGTTTTTGGGGTTTCTGGCAGCGGTCTGGCGGAAGAGGTGAGCGTGACGCTCCAGGCTACGCATGGCTATCGGGGCGACCTCGAGGCTTTCTTGACTTCGCCTTCGGGAACAACGAGCCGGTTGCTGGTCCGCGCCGGGGTAGACGATTCGGACAACCTGAATTGGACATTTTCATCGAACGCTTTTTGGGGCGAGCCGATTGCTGGAAATTGGACCATCCGGATGGTTGATGTTTTTGCCGGCGATGCCGGGACCTGGAACAGCTACTCCTTCAGCGCGCGAACCGGACAGCTGGAGCGCACGGTCAACGGGCAAGTGATGCTGGAAGACTGGTTGGGCGTGGTAGCCGGGACGAACCTCAATCTGGAACTCGTTCCCGTCGGTGGCGGCTCGACCATCAGCCTCCCCATCACGCTCGATGCCACTGGGGCATTTAGCATCAAAACCACCCTCACCGGTCCATTTGACCTTTGGGTTAAAGCGCCCCATTGGCTTCGCCGCGCGGTCACCGGGGTGCCACTTAACCAAGCGGTTAACACCCTTTCTGTGTTCTCACTGATGAACGGTGACGTCAATGACGACAACGAAGTAGGCCCGGGCGACTTCAGCTTGCTCGCGTCCGCTTTCGGAGCTTTTCTGGGCGATCCGAATTACGTCGCCGCCGCCGACCTGAACGGCGACGAGGAAGTGGGTCCTGCCGATTTTTCGATCCTTGCCTCGAACTTCGGCGAGTTCGGTGATTAGGCGCTTCGCCGGCGGCGCGATGAGAGCATCTTGGATCGGTCACGGTACTTGTTGACCGTGCGCCGTGCCACGTCCACGCCGCGCTCGGCCAGCATCGCCGCGATCTTCTCATCCGAAAGCGGCTCGCCCGGCTTCTCGGTCGCCAATATCTCGCCGATCATCTGCTGCACGCGCAGGGCGGGCTTAAAGAACACGTCGAATGAGACGACTTCGCCATTCGCGAGTTGCACGTGCTTTCCGGCCGTTGCGCGACTGATGGTGCTCTCGTGCAGGTCCAAGTCAGCGGCAAGCTTTCGGCGCGTCAGAGACTTCAAGAATGCGACATCGCCCGTGGCCACATAGCCTGATTGATGCTCGATGAGATAGTGCCCCACCCGGCGAAGGGTCGCGCCGCGCTGGCGTAGCGACTCGATGAAGGTGTTTGCGCGCTGAACGTAGGTCGCCAGGTGCTTGTGTTCTTCCGCTAGGTCACGCCGCTTGGCGACCGCTTCCATGCGGTCGCGATACATCCGGTTGACGACGAGATCATGCGAGTCAATTCCCGGAACCTCGACGCTCCAACCCACTTCCGTGCGGTTCAGAACCAGATCGACCGGCACCGAAACCGAGCGACTGCGCGAGGACCATTGCTGCGCCCGATTGAAACCCTCTGCCGGATGTGGAGTGAGCTGCAGAATTTCGTCAAAAGCCGCCTGAATCAGCGAAGGAACCGCCTTAAAATGGCGCATCAACGCACGAACGTTGCGCTGAACCAAATCGTCGAAGGCCTCGGTCACGATGGCATGGGCCATCTGTGCCTCGTCGGTCTCGGCATAGCGCAGTTGCAGGGCAAGCGATTCCTGCAGATTGCGCGCGCCTACCCCAGCTGGCTCGCAGGCTTGCAGCATCTCCAAGGCCCTTTCAAGGATTTCGTAATCAATCTTATGGTCGAGCGCAATCTCCTCCAGGGGAGAATCTAGGTATCCGCGCTCATCTAGCGAGGCGATCAGCAGCTCGAGTGCCGGCCAAAGCTCGCCGTTTGCTGCCGTATGCAGTTGACCTTCAAGGTGATCCTCCAGGGAATCAAAGGAGGCGGCGAAATCCAGCCAGTCCGTCTCTTCGGCATCGTTGACCCGCGAGCGCAGAACCTCGCGATCCTCCGTGCCGACCCGCAGCTCTTGCGGAGCGACCGAGCGATAAATCTCGTCCTGGTGAAGCTCATACATTCCTTCATCGAGCCACTCAAGCGCAGGGTTCTCCTGCAATTCGGTCTCGATCATCGAGCGCAATTCAACCGAATTGAGCTCAAGCAGTTGGCCGCTCAGGATGACCCTGGGGTCTACCCTTAGCTGAATATCTTGTCGCGTGGCAGTGTTCTGCCTCATCCCCGTGTTCATGGTCAACGAAGTTCCCCTTAACAAGGTTCATCGTTGGGATACGGGATGCCACCCTTCACCGCCTTATTGCCTGAGTTCGCATCGCAAGCTCCAGACTCCGGTAACTGCACGGGCGCTTTGGTCGCAAAAAAGCCCCCGACACCGTGGCGTCGAAGGCTTGATCTGCAGGGCGGGGCCTTACTTCTTAGCTGCTTTGCGGCGGCGAAGCATCGCTGCGATGCCGAGGCCGAGCGCCGTCATCGTAGCTGGCTCAGGAACCGCTTCCAACTGGTAGCGGTGGTTGAAACCAGTTGCTCCGCCAAAGCTTGGATCGTTCGTGCCAATCGTTGGAGCCGCAGAAGCAAGGAACCACTGACCGGTCACGCCGTTGAGGGCGGTGATTCGTAGGCGGCCGCTGGTCGGCAGCGTGATGTTGAGCGGTGCGATGCCCGAGATCGTCCAGACAAAGTTACCGGCCGTGCCAAAAGTGCTCGTGAAAGAGCTTACAGCCGAACCGCTCGAATCTAGGAAATCGAAGCGAAGCTGACCGCCAACCGCTGTGACTCCGCCCACAAACTGCATCGAGTTGAGGCCGAATGGGCTGGTCGCGGTGGAGGTGTAGTCCTCGATACCGAGGGAACCGGTTCGAGCAGCGAATGCGCTGTATGGCCCCGGCAACGCCGAATAGACCACCGTCGGGATGGCTACCGATTGGCTTCCGGTCAAGTCAAGCGTGCGGTGCTCCAGGTTGGAACCCATGTCGAAAATTTGGGCGAAGCTGAGGCTTGCGCACCCAGTCAGCACCATCATCATTGCGATACGTTTCATTCTTCTCTCCTTTTTGGTAACGGGGCACAACGCACCCGTCAGCACATGAGAGTAGAACACTTCATTTGCCAAACAAATAGAATCGGCCGGCACTCCTACGAGTTTGCCGGGCGAAACTAGTTGCTTTGCTGGGAATTCTTAATAATGCCAGTCGACGTCCAGCGCTTCTTTCGCGTGGGCCTCGATGTAGTCGCGCCGGGGCTCAACTTTTTCGCCCATGAGCGTGCTGAACGTTTGTTCGACTTCGATTTCGAATTCTGGGTCGATGGTGACTTGCATTAGCTTGCGATTTGTTGGGTCCATCGTCGTTTCACCCAACTCGTCAGCGTTCATTTCACCCAGACCTTTAAAGCGAGTCACGATTGGCTTCTTGCGCTTGTTCTGCTTCAGAATCACATCCAGTTCTTCTTGGTCTGCGGCATAGATTCGCTCGCTTGGACCGATCTTCACAACGAAGAGCGGCGGCTGCGTGAAATAGATGTGTCCGGCATCTACGAGCGGTCGCATATAGCGGTAGAAGAAGGTGAGCAACAGTGTGCGGATGTGTTCGCCATCCACGTCAGCATCCGTCATGATGATGATCTTGTTGTAGCGTAGTTTCGAGATATCAAAACCCGATTCCTTGCCATTTTCTTCTTCATATTTTCGGCCGATGTGGATATCGATTCCGGTGCCGAGCGCGGCGATGAGCGACTTAATTTCTTCGTTATCAAGCGCTTTGTCGATTCGAGCCCTCTCCACGTTCAGGATCTTGCCACGGAGCGGCAGGATGGCTTGGGTCACACGGTCGCGTGCGCTCTTGGCCGATCCTCCCGCCGAGTCGCCCTCGACGAGGAACAGCTCGCATTTATCAACATCCTTGCTCATGCAGTCGCTGAGTTTTCCGGGAAGGCCGAAGCTCTCCATGGCGCTTTGGCGCTTGACCGATTCCGCGGCCTTTCGGGCGGCTTCACGAGCACGCTGTGCGAGCGCGGCCTTGTCGATAATGCGCTTGGCTTCTTGCGGGTTTTCTTCTAGGAAAGTCGTTAAACCATCACCCACCAGTGAGTTGGCGAGACCCTGTACTTCTGGCGTCACAAGCTTCACTTTGTCTTGCGAGTTATAGCTTGGGTTTTCAAGCTTGAGTGCAATGACCGCTGTAAGACCATCGGAGACGTCATCGCTCGTAAAGTTCTTGTCCTTTTCCTTCAGCAAATTCATTTTGCGTGCGTAGGAGTTCAGCACGCGAGTGAGCGCCGCCGAGAAACCAGAAACGTGTGTTCCTCCATCGGGCTGATGGATGTTATTTGAGAACGCAAGGATGGTTTCGTTATAGCCGTTATGGAACTGCAGGGCCACTTCCATTTCGTAAGTGTCCTTGATCCGCTTAAAGTAGGCAACTTTACGGTGAATCGGCTCCTTCGTGGAGTTCATATCCTCTACAAGTTGCACAATGCCGCGCTCAAACTTAAAGGTATCTTCGGTTCCCAGCGATTCATCTTTGAACACGAAAGTGACAGTCTTATTGAGGTAAGCCAGCTCCTTCAGTCGGTTCTTGATGAGGTGCGGATCGTGTTGCACATCGGTCAATACTTCGGGGTCAGGCTTATAGTGCACGGTGGTGCCGTTTTGCTTGGCATCGCCAATCACTCGGACCGGCGCAATCGGCACGCCTTGCTCATAGCGCTGGAAGTGCTCCTTGCCTTCGCGACGTACCTTGGCTTCCAGCCACAACGAGAGCGCATTGGTACACGATACGCCGACACCGTGCAATCCACCCGAGACCTTGTATCCGCCGCCGCCGAACTTACCGCCGGCGTGCAGCTTGGTCATGATGATTTCGAGTGCGGAAATACCGAATTCCGGCTTGATATCGATGGGAATTCCTCGACCGTTATCTTCGACGCTCACCGAGCCGTCAGCGAAAAGCGTGACGATGATTTCATCGCAGTAGCCAGCTAGCGCCTCGTCCACCGAGTTATCGAGAACTTCGCGGAACATCTGGTGGAGTCCACGGCGACCGTTATCGCCGATGTACATACCGGGTCGGCGGCGAACTGCTTCCAGCCCCTCCAGCACCTGGATACTATCGGCGGTGTAGGCCGTTTCGACCTTGTTGCTAATGGTCTGGGTTTCGTCCGAGATCATTCCCGCAAGGTCGGGCGTGTAGACGGGCTCGGGAGTCGCCGATTCGGCTTCATCCCTTTCCGGAAGTTGTGGATTCGTCATAGGCTTGGTCTTTCGGCGGCGCTTTCTAGGCCCGCCACGGGGAAACAGCTCTCCCCTGGAGAAAACAAGAGTATACCCCGCAAATTTAGGTTCAAATGAACTTACAGATGGGACGACTGAGCAGGCTAAAAAGGCGCTGAATTAGACGGTGGATTGTTCGGCATCCAAGAGCTTCTGTGCCTGCTCTTCTTGCACCAACGCATCGATAAGCGGCTGGATGTCGCCGTCCAGGAAGGTGGTCATGTTGTGCATGTCCATGCCGATGCGATGATCGGTAATGCGGCTTTGCGGGAAGTTATAGGTGCGGATCTTTTCGCTGCGGTCCCCGCTGCCGATCAGGCCGCGTCGTAGGGTGCCGCGCTCTTTTGAGAGGCGCTCTTGCTCCGCTTCGTAAAGCTTGGTTCGCAGGACGGCCATAGCTTTTAGTTTGTTTTGGGCCTGACTGCGTTCGTCTTGGCATGTCACCACAATGCCGGAGGGCTTGTGTACCACTCGGATGGCGGTCTCGTTCTTCTGCATGTGCTGCCCGCCCGCCGAGCTACTACGGAAGGTCGAGA
>JALHPH010000112.1 GCA_022842565.1 Fimbriimonadaceae bacterium | reverse complement strand
CTAGGATCGAGAAGTCCGCTGGGCCAACTTCGCCATCGCCGTTCAAATCGGCTTCTGCGTTGAAGTTCGGATCGCCGGTAAACGAACCAAACGCCAAACTCAGACCAGAGAAGTCGTTCGGACCGACCTCGTTGTCGTCATTGACGTCGCCGTTGGTCAGCGTGGCGCCTACCGATGGATTCGTGGAAAGGTCCACGTTCGGGGCAACCTTGCGGAGCCAGTGCGATGACTTGATTCCAACATTGGCAATGCCAGTGAAGCCGACTTGCGCGGTGTAGGCGCCGTTGGCATCCAGGGTCGCGGTGGTCGTTTCTAGGACCGAACCATTTCCTGTATCAAGCAGCTCAATCTTGATCGAAACCCCGGCGCGACTGACAGACCAATCGTTAAGCGTGACGGTGCCGGTGATGGTTTGTAGATTGCGGTTAGGAATCGCAGCGATACTGCTCGTGCTAATCGTCTGACCGAGCTGCGGTCCTGCAGCGCCAGTCGATGTGTTGATCTGGTAGGTTCGTCCGGAGTTGGTGCTCATATAGAGCTTCGTTCCGGAAGCGTCAAAGTCGGCCCCGGTGAGCGCGCCAACCGAGACGCCAATCGGACCCACCGGCGTGCAAATTGCGGTCGACGGGTTAATGGTCATCAGGCGGTCACCAACATCATCGATGCCGTAGAGCATTCCATCCGCGCCCGCTGCGAGAGCAACGATGCTCGGGGCGACCGCCCCATCGCTCAAGGGACCAACCTCTGTGATGGTGCCTGAAAGGGTGGAAGTGAAGAGCCTTCGGACACTGGGAGTGCCACCTACCAGCGTGAAGAATAGGCTTGATCCATCAGTGGAAAGCGTAAACCCATTTTCGGCCGAGCTCAAGAATGGAAGCGCAGACAGCAGAGTGGAGGTACCGCCTTCCATTTTATAGAGTCCAGTCGGCGAGCCGCTAATGGCGGATGTCGCAAAATAGTATCCCGACGTTCGTGCAGTCAAATCGATACCCCGGATGAAGTTGCCCGCAAAAGTGGCCTCCGCGGGACCCTGAAGAGTAAAGGGGTCTGGGGTGAATGGCCGCATCGTATCGGGACTTGGCGAAATGTCCACCAACATGAACTCGCCCGATTGCGCCATCGCAAAGCTTGCCAAGAGCGACGCAATGAAAACAGTTCCAACTCGTACAATCAGCATAAAGATATCTCCATAACCAGTACTTTGTGTACCGAGCCACCTCATATCGTACACGCATATTTGCGCGCGACCAAATATATGCGGATAAACTCCAACCATGAACGGCGAAAACATCATTTTTGCGGGCAACGGGCGTGAGTGGCAGGGCTACCTCAGTCTTCCGCTGAAGCCGGGACCCGCGGTCATCGTGCTTCAGGAATGGTGGGGACTGGTGGGCCATATCCGATCAGTTGTGGACCGGTTCGCCGAAGCCGGCTTCGTCGCCCTCGCACCCGACCTTTACGACGGAGCTTCGACCACCGAGCCTGACGAAGCAGGCAGCCTCATGATGGCGCTCAACATCGCCGAGACAGAGAAAGCGCTCCATGGCGCGATCCGTTACGCCATCGACCATCCCCAATCGCGCGGCGAACGAGCAGGCGTCGTGGGATTTTGCATGGGCGGCCAACTGGCGCTGCTCGCTGCGACCACGAACCCGCACATCGGGGCAGCCGTGAATTTCTACGGCATCCACCCAGCCGTCAAGCCCGACTTTGCGCAGCTCAAATCTCCGCTGATGGGGCATTTTGCCGAAAGAGACTCTTACGCTTCGCCAGAAGCCGTCCAGGCCATGGAGGAGGAGCTACGCCGATACGACAAGACGTACGACTTCAAGACTTACGAGGGCGTGGATCACGCATTTTTCAATGACGACCGCCCAGAGGTCTATTCAGCCGAGGCAGCAATGGATGCCTGGGAGCGCACCCACAGCTTCCTGCATCAGCACCTGGGCGGCTAAGAGCGCGGTCGCCAAAAAAGATAACGTGCCAGGGTCCAGAAGGCGATGGGGGCGTCGGTCCACCGGATCTTTTTGCCCTCCTTCTTGTTGCGTGGCCGATAATCGATGGGGATTTCAAGGATACGATGCCCTAGGCGGCTGACTTTGGCCGTTACTTCCGGGCAAAACTCAAACCCGGTGCACTGCAGGTCCATCGAGCGAAGAACATCTGTTCGGATCGCTTTGTAACAGGTCGCTTCATCCGTAATCGGCTGCCGATAGAGCAACCTCGCCGCCCAGGCCAAAAGCACGTTCACGATCTTGTTGGGCAGGGCCATCTCCTTAGGCATTCCGGCCGTGAATCGAGAGCCGTAAGCCACCACCTGGCGACCCTGTGCAATAGGATCGACTAGCGCAGGAATCTGCTCGGGTAAGTACTCTAGGTCGGCATCTTGGATCACCGTGACCGGGCCGGTGGCAACCTGCAACCCGCTCCGGATAGCACGGCCTTTGCCGCTCGGCGTCTGGTTGCGAACCATGCGGATGCGATCCCCAAACGAATCCAAAATAGCGGGAGTGCCGTCGCGTGAACCGTCATCGATGACCACGATTTCGTACTCTTCACCCAGCGCTAAGAGCCGGTCGATGACCTCGCGAATCGTTGCCTCTTCGTTGAGAGCAGGCACCAGGATAGAGGCTCGGAGCATTAGAGCGAGCGCTGGTTAAAGGTGTCGCCTTGGTTGGCGTCGCCGGTCTCCCAACCGCGCACAAACCACCGCATCCGCTGGTCGCTGGTGCCGTGAGTGAAAGCGTCCGGAACCACATAGCCCTGCGCCTGCTTCTGAAGGGTGTCGTCGCCAATCGCGTGGGCTGCTTCCAGGGCTTCTTCAATGTCCTGGCGATCGATGCTGGCCATGTCGCGAGCGTGGTGCGCCCAAACGCCCGCATAGAAATCTGCTTGAAGCTCGAGCCGAACGGTGAGCGCGTTCGCCTGCGTCTCGCTCATCCGCTGGCGAGCTTTGGCGACTTGGCCAAGAGTCCCCTCCAAATTCTGGACGTGGTGACCGACTTCGTGCGCAATGACGTACGCCTGTGCAAAATCCCCGCCTGCACCGAGGCGGTCGCGCATCTCCTTAAAGAAGGATGTGTCGAGGTAAACGGTCTTGTCCTCGCCGCAGTAGAACGGGCCGACCTGCGCACTGGCAAATCCGCAGCCGCTTTGTACTTGACCGGTAAAGAGCACCAACCGAGGGGCCTCGTATCGCTCGCCCCGCGCGGCAAACAGCTTGGACCAAATCTCTTCGGTATCGGCGAGGACCACCGACACGAATTCTCGTGACTCTTCTTCGGCTTGCGTCATCGGCCGCGATTGGCCCGAACTTGCGCCACCGCCAGCAGGAGCTTGGCCGCTGAGCAGTTGCGAAGGGTCGCCGCCCAAGAGCGCCACCAACAGCACCAGGACTAGCGTTCCGATGCCGCCGCCCACTGCCACGCCCGAGCCGGCGCTCCGGCCCCTGCGGTCCTCAATGTTTTCGCTCTGTCGTCGCCCTTTCCAACGCATGTTGCGTGTTTACCCAACCAGCGGACTAGGATGCACCCTCAAAGAGTCGATAAGTGAACCAAGCGGTCATCAGAAATCCGAACCCGACAATGGTCCACCGGAGCCGATCCGCCTCAATTCGCTGAATCCACCGCGCACACAGGTACCCCCCGACCATGCTGCCCGCCATCAGCGTGAACATTGGAACCACAACAACCGCTCCGCCGAACCACAGCAAGACGGTTGCCGCCGCATTGATGAGCACCGCGAGCGCATTCTTCACCGCGTTGTGGTCGTGCATCTCGCCAGCCATCCACTGCCGGTAGCTGGCCAGCATCATGATGCCCATCCCCGCGCCGAAATAGCCACCATAGACGCTGATGCAAAACTGCAGAAAAACGCCGATCCGGCGATCGGTGTGGGGTGTCACCGGTTCCGTGCGCTTTGGAATCAAAAGGCTGAGCGTCGCCACCAAGATCAGCAGCGGAATGAGCCCGCGAAAAACTGCGCTGGGAGTCACCAAAAGTAACTGAGCTCCCGCCAGCGCACCGAGAAAAGTAGGGAGCAAGAGGCCTTTCACGAGCGGTTGGTTCTGCGCTAACCGGTCGCGATAGCCCGCCGCGCTCGCGAGGGACCCCGGCCATTGCGCCGCGGTGTTTGTGGCGTTAGCATTCAGTTCGGGTAATCCTGTGGCAACGAGCGTGGGGAAGCTGACCAGCGAGCCGCCGCCCGCCATCGCGTTAAGCGCACCCGAAACCAGTCCTGCCGCAAATACCGCGAGCCCTGCGGCGAGGGTCAGGTCAGCCAAGCGGAGCCTTCTTCATCACGCCCCATCCTCGGGGGTACTGCCTGGGCGTGGGCGATATCTTATCGTAGAGCGGGAAGACTCGGTCCGGGGAGTCCGCGCCGACATTCCTAATGAAATGACCGGTGAGCCTCAACCCGAGGGTCTCTAAATACGGTGTGTTCAGCTCCTCGCGCGTGCTTCGGAAGGGAATCACCCGCCCACCCACGCGGCATGCCTGTGCGCTGAGTTCGAGCTGGAGTGGCAACGGCGCGACCGCCCTGCCAGTCACGATATCGAATTCCTCACTCCAATGCAGTTCCTCGATCCGAGCGTGCACCACCTCCAAGTTCGGCAATGGGTGTTCCTTTAGAAAGCCCAGCATCTTCCCGTTCGAATCTAACGCCGTGACCTTCAAATCTGGCCGCACCACGGCAAGCGGGAAAGCGGGGAAGCCCGGACCCGTTCCGATATCCAGCACCCGGCCCTCTGGGGGAAGGAAGTCGAGGATCAGGCAGCTCTCAGCGAAGTGCCGCGCTTCGCATTCGCCAAACGTAACCCGCGTGAGGTTGCGTGTGACGTTCGCCTCATACAGCGCCTGCCGCCACTCAACCAGCTGCCGCTCGGCCTCGCTCGTCAGCTCAAAACCTAGCTCGCGGCAAATCCAGTCGAGCACCGGTAGCGCGCGGGGCGCCGAAGATTGCATCATCCCATTGTGAAGCGAAGCAAGCAAGGTTTGGGAATAGCCGGCATGGCCATGTGCGGCCTTGGGGTGGCCTTCGCCGTTGCCGCGGCGGCTACCAGCCGCGCCAACCCTGCGCTGACCCCGTGGCTCATCGCGGCGGGCATGTTCATCTATTTGCCTGGCGGCCTGGCCGTGGTTGCGGCTTATGGCTACACGCGGGGCAGCAAGCCGTATCTCGCCATGATGATCATGCGGCTCATCTTCGCTTTCTCTGTCATGCTCAGCCTGTTCGGCATCATGAACTGAAAACAACGAACCCCCGCCGATTCCTCGGTCGGGGGTTTGAGTTGGGACAGGATGGAGGGCTGAAAACTTAAAGAGACTTGCGTCGGCGTCGGGCAGCCAGGGCGCTCAGGCCAGCGGTGATCGCCAGCATGGTGCCGGGCTCAGGAACGGCTTCCATGGCGCGGACCTCCATGTGCATCTGGTTGCCGCGAGGGTTGCCCTGCCACTGGAAGTTGACTCGGCCGGTCATCGACCAATTCTTGTTCAGGTCTGCGTTGTTAATGCGCAGGTACTTGGTGGAGCCGTTGCTGACCGACGGCCGCAGGCCAGCTCCGATCGCTTCGTTCTTGAAAATGAGGCTGTCGAACCGGATGGCAGTGCAAGTGGTGGTCTGCGCTTTCAGGACCAGAGCGTCCATTTTCTTGCCGGGTTGAATATTGTAGCGAAGGATGTTTCCGGCCAGAGTGAAGGTGACTTGTCGGTTGGAGGCGTTGTAATTCACGCTGAAATCTCTGGCTTGGTTATTGCGCCAATTCGTGTCCTTCTTTTGGTTCCACTGATTGGTGTTAGCACCCAGGCCCATCTCCCAGTCGCAGCTTGGGGGGCAGAGCGCACTGTCGCCGATGCGTGCAATACCGCTGAAAACGTTGTTGCGCAGATTTGCTTCGGCCTCAGCTTTCGAGCCGGTGAGCTGCATGCTCGAGACCCCGGTGGCGAAGGCGCTGGCGGTAAGAATGAGAGTTGCGAAAACGGAAATCAAGTTCTT
>JALHPH010000111.1 GCA_022842565.1 Fimbriimonadaceae bacterium | reverse complement strand
GATGAGCAGTTCGCGAAGATCGAAGGTTGAGTAATCCGGCTTGAGGCTCTCACCCGCTTCGATTCGGCTGGTGTTCAGCAAGTCGTCGATGAGGCGGCGCAGACGGTCGCACTCGTTGACCACGATGCCCAGGAATTCTTTTTGGTCGTCCTTGGTAAAGATGTCGTCGTCCACGCCGTCGAGCAAAGTGCTGCTAAAGCCCTTGATGGCGGTGAGCGGCGTCCGCAGCTCGTGCGAGGCCATCGCCACAAAGCTCGACTTCATCTTTTCGATGTTTTTGAGCTCGGTGACGTCGCTGAGAATAATGACGACGCCTAGGTCGCGGCCATCTTCATAGCGCACGGTCGCGGCGTTGGCTTGGTAAATGCGCTCCTTGTTGCCAATCTCGACGACAATATCGGCCTGGGCTCCTTCGCCGGCGGCGCGGGCTTTGGTCAGCAGGTCAGTGACGCCCGGGACGCGGGTGACTACGTCGACCGGCTTGCCGAGCGGGCTGGTCTCGACGCCGAAAATGGCGCGAGCTGACGAGTTCATTTGGCTAACCTTATCCTCAGCGCTCACCAGCATGAGGCCGGCGCTCAGCGATTCGAGGGTTTGCAGGAGTTCCTCGCGCTCTTCTACCACCTCGCGGTAGAGCTGAAGGTTGGCGATAATTGAGGCCACGTTGCGCGCCATGCGCTCGAACAGCCGAACGTCCTCGTCGTTAAAATCCTCTCCGTGGCGCTTATTGAAAGCGTGAACCACGCCGATGGTGTTGCGCTCAATGACGCGGTGCTCTTCGTCTCGCTTTTCGATGATCAGTGGCACGGTAATGCCGTTCTTGACCCCTAGCAGCGTCACGTGGTCTTGCATAGTGCGGTTATCGCCGATGGCATCGTGGAACAGCACCGGCTCGCCGTCGCGGAAGACCTGGCCGCTGATACCCTGGGTTGCGCGGACGCGGAAGTGGGCTAATTTTTCTGCGTCGATGCCGATGCTTGGAGGAATACCGCGCAGCTCTCCGCTCTCGCGGTCATAGAACATGATGGCGATCTTCTCGGCTTGCAGGATCATGGCGATGCGCTGTACCGAGCGGCGAAGGGTTGCGTCGGCTTCGTGAAGCGGCGCGACTTCGACCGGCGTCTCGCTCAGGTTGGTCTTGACGACTTTGATGCCATCATCGCCCTCGCTGCTGGACGAGCCTCGCCCCTCGAGGTCCGCGACGCGCGCTTGCGCCTCTGCCAGCTGTTGCTTCAGCGACTCTAATTCCTGCGTGATATCTTCCAAATTCAGGGCCAACCTTTGTCCTCCGGGGAAAACGTGTCTATCTTACCTTTTGGTTCCCGCTCCACCATTCATCCCCGTGTTACGACGGCATAACACTCGGCAGAGTTCGGGGTTCCAGCACGGAGCCCAGGAGATTGCGGGCAGGACCCCCAGCCCGCCCCGGGGCACTCAAACTGGCAGTCTGCAATAAAAGATTAGGCAAACCCGTAAACTTGCTGTAGAATGAGAGTGGCAGGCAGTTTGGCCCCTTTGTGACTCCTTGCTATCCTGAGGTTTTCCAATGAATTACATGACGAAAGGCACGCTCATCACCCTTGCTTCTCTTGCCGCGGTGGCAAGCCAAGCTCAAACCATCTTTGCTCAAGACGAGGCCGGGTTTAACGCGGCCACAGGAGCTCAGCAACAGTTTGGGTTCGACACCATCGCTGACAACACAGACATTGGTGGGCAGTCCTTTGGCGGCATGACCTTCACCGCAACCGGCTCGCCACTCTTCGTAGTCCGAGCGTCAGAGACTTTCACCCCTGCCGGGCTATTCAACGACGCACCCAATATCGCCGCCAACAAACTGAGCGCTACCAGCGGCGAGATGGTCCTTTCGCCAGGAGGCAAGGAGCTTGGCTCGGGTGCAAATCTGGACTTCGATGGCGTCAATATCAGCTTCTCGACTCTGCAGCGGTTTTTTGCGTTCGATCATCTGAGCCAAAGTGCGGATGGTAGTGGCTTCACCCAAGTAGAGGTGTTTGGAAGCGCAAACAGCTTGCTGTTTAGCGGCAACGTGCCCATCCAAAATCTTGGCGGAGGTGGCGCGCCGGCGGGCAACGATTTCTGGGGAATCGCCTTCGATTCGTCGCTGATTTCACGGGTCCGCATCACGGAATCGGACCACAACACCCAGTTCCCTGATGCCAATATCGGCTTCGATTCGATCCGATACCAAGCAGTCCCGGAGCCAGCAACAATGGCCGTTGTTGGCCTTGGATTGCTTGGATTCGTTCGAAAGCGAAGAAGCCCTAAGGCGTAAGGAGCCTGCTAAAAGAAGCCTGAGACCGTGGTCATTCTGACGCTCTCGGGCTTTTTTTGTTGAGTCCTTCGGTTGACTTTATACGTCCGGGCTCAGTAGCTTCGACCGCAAAGTCAGCACGCAGGACTTTTTGCTATC
This sequence comes from Fimbriimonadaceae bacterium, assembly GCA_022842565.1. GTDB lineage: Bacteria > Armatimonadota > Fimbriimonadia > Fimbriimonadales > Fimbriimonadaceae > JAFLBD01. Next base: position 3,579 of record JALHPH010000111.1, on the reverse strand, counting down.
AGATGGCGCGCATGCGGTTGTTCTTGGCGTTGTGCTCAAGTTCGCAGAGGCCAAGCGCCTCCATGAGCGGCGGAACATAAACTCCAAAGCGTCCGCGCAACCCCTTTTTCAGCCCATACCACCCGCCGACCGGGTTCTCGGGTGAGCGACCCCAGCCTTCCACAGTTCCCTCCTTGGCGTCCTTCTGCTCATCGGCACCGCCAAGGTCCATCCAATCACCGTGGGCCTTCAGCATCGCATGAAGGTCGTCCAGGCACCGTGCATCGTAGTGCAGCACCGTTTTGCCGACTGTGCAAACGAGGATTGACACGCCGTCTTTGGTATCGGCGTGCATGGTGTATTCCGCCGTCCCCGGAGGGGTTTTCAGCGGGAGTGGGTTGTCTTTGCCATGAGCAAAATTAGCCATGCCCAGTTTTACCTAAGGATTCAAGCAAACAGAAAGTTCTTTGTGTTGGATTCAGGGTGGCTTCGCCGGGCTATGAGAACCGAACCCACGCCAAGTCCTATTGGCCCGTCCCGCCCCAACGGTTGATTTCCCCCAACAAATAATCGATCTTCATGAACGGGGTGCCGCCGGTGCGCTTCCTCCGCACCCGGCCTTCGCGGTCGATCAGGATCGTTGAGTGGAGTTCCATGTCTTCAAAGTCATCGTACGACGCAAATCGCCTCGCGTTCTCGTGGTCCTTATCCGAGACCAACTTCAGCTTGAAGGTCGAGAGGTCATTCGATCTGTTCTTCTCAGGCGAGTCGGAACTCACTGCGAGCACCACCGTGTATGCGGACAAAAACGCATCGAAGTTGGCGTTGATCGCCGCGAGCTGCGACGAAGAAAGCGCTAAGCCGACAGGCTCGTATCGTGACTCAGAAGGAAGCCCGCTTGGGCTTCCTTCTCTCTTCTTATCGGTCGGGCAGTTGCATGGTTGTGCGCTGATTTGAGGCTAGTACCATTAACATAAGGACAACAATCAGCCAGCAAGATGACTGCCATGGTCAATGTAGAGCTGGTGGTGCTGGATATTGCCGGGACGACCGTTTCGGACCCAGGTTTTGTGGCTGGAGCAGTCCAAGAGGCACTGGCCGCCGTGGGCGTGACCATCTCCGCTGAATGCGTGACACCGGTCATGGGGATGCCGAAACCGATCGCGATCCAGATGCTTCTGGACGAAGAAAACCGGCCGGATTTGGATGCGAAGCCCATCTACGAGGACTTCGTGGTGAGGATGAAGCAGGTCTACCGCGAGCACTCGGACGTGAAGCCAATCGAGGGCGTCGAGGAAGCGCTTCTGAAGCTGCGCGAGGCTGGCATCAAGATCTGTTTGGACACCGGTTTCAGTCAAGACATCACGGAGATCATTGTCGAGCGCCTGGGTTGGATGGACCGCGTGATCGACGGCGCGATCAGCAGCGACCAAGTGGAGAACGGCCGCCCTGCTCCGGACATGATCGAGCACCACATGAAGGAACACGGGATCACTGACCCATCGAGGGTGGCCAAGGTAGGCGACGCGATTGCCGACATGCAGGAAGGCACGAACGCGGGATGCGGATTTGTGATCGGGGTTCTCAGCGGAGTCTCGAGCCGAGCCGAGCTAGAAGCACAGCCCCACACTCACCTGATTGGTTCGGTTGCTGAACTGCCAGGGTTGCTGCTCCCCGTCGAGGCGCTGAGTTGAAGTTCTGGCTCCTCGGATTGAGTGCGCTGCTGGCGGTGGTGGCTTGCACGCCCCCCGCCGATACCGCGCAGGCCAAGCCAGCAGGAGCGCCGCTCAATATCGCCCTGGTTCCCTCGGAGGACGCCGAGAAAATGGTTCAGGGTTTCGAGCCGGTGCGGGCGAGACTTGAGGCGACGCTTAAGCGACCGGTCAACGTGCTGAAAGTCACGGACTACACCAGCGTCATCGAAGCGCTTCGAAGTGAACGGGTGGACGTGGCGTGGCTCGGACCGCTCTCAATGGTCCTGGCGCAGCAGGTGGCTGGTGCGGAGCCCCTGGCCATCGCCGTGGTCGAGGGCAAAGGAGAAAGCTATCACTCCCTCATCGTGGTTCCGGCCCCTTCTCCGATTCAGTCGGTCGACGATCTGGCGGGCAAGCGGGTTTCGTTTGTCGATCCGGGGTCGACGAGCGGAAACCTGCTCCCGCGATACGCCCTCAAGCAAGCCACCGGGAAGCAAGCCGAGGACTTTTTGAAGGAAGTGGTCTACGCGGGCTCCCATGACGCTTCCCTGCTCGCGCTGAAATCAGGAAGTGTGGACGCATGCGCCGTGCAAGATATCACGTTCGAAAGCCAGATTGAAAAGGGCGAAATCAAGCGCGAGGACTACCGGATCATCCATAAGTCCGACCCGCTTCCGCAGTCTCCCCTGGCCACGCGGAAGGGCCTTGAGAGCGGCCTTCGCGACGAGATTCTGGCCGGGCTTGTGGGCATCGACGGTCAAGGAATGAGCTTGGAAATCCCCGGGCTTGGCAAAATCCAGCGGTTCGTTCCCGTCACTTCCGGCGCCTATGAGCCGATTGCCGCGATGGCCAAAATGCTTGGCCTGACCCCCGACGAACTCGCGAAATGACCGGTCCGGCGCTGAGCATCCACGAAGTCTCCAAGACCTTTGCGAATGGCGTACGGGCCCTGGATGGAGTGAGCCTGACCGTGGAGCGGGGCGAACGCATCGCCATTTTGGGCCGTAGCGGATCGGGAAAGAGCACGCTTTTGCGGCTGGTCAATGGCTTGGAAAGGCCGACATCAGGCTTGGTTTCCGTGAACGGAACTCATGTGACTGCTCAGAACGCTCGCAGCATCCGCCGCCAAGTTGGGATGGTCTTTCAACAATTCAATTTGGTGCCGAGCCTGTCGGTCACGGCGAATGTCCTGTGTGGGCGGCTCGCATATCGCACTTGGCTCACCAGCCTACTCTTTGTCTTTCCTGAATCGGACCATGAGCTGGCGGCCCGAGCCATTGACGACGTGGGGCTGAATGGAAGAAATTGGGACCGCGTGGACCGCCTCTCGGGAGGTCAGCAGCAGCGCGTTGCCATCGCCAGGACGCTGGTGCAAGAAGCCTCCATCATCCTTGCCGATGAGCCGGTCGCCTCGCTCGACCCTGCTATCTCTGAAGAGATTCTGAGTTTGTTGTGCGAGCAGGCGGTTCGCCGGTCCGCCACGCTGGTCATGAATCTGCACCAAGTCGATTTGGCATGCAAGTATGCCGACCGGATCGTGGGTCTGCGCATGGGGAAGGTGGTTTTTGACATGCCAGCGAGCGAACTGGGCAAAGCCGAAACCGCTTTGCTATACGACTCATGAAGTGCGTCACGCCGAACGGGCGCCCCCTGCGCGCGACTTGGATCACCGCCGGAACCATCGCGTTGATTCTGGTCGCGGTTCTTCCGCTGCTACGGCTGGATACCGAAAAGCTAGGCTCGGCGACCGGGCGGCTCGGAGCATTCGTGGCCAAAATGGCCTCGCCACAGGACGTTTCGTACTGGCCCAAACTATCGGGTCTTCTGGCCGAGAGCCTAGGCATCGCGTTCGTTTCGGTCGTTTTCGCCATCGTGCCTTCGATCATTCTGGGCTTCATGGCGGCAC
>JALHPH010000110.1 GCA_022842565.1 Fimbriimonadaceae bacterium | reverse complement strand
GGTGCATGCGGCCGCCATCAGCGCGATGGCAAAGAATGCAATCCAATTGGGTGAGAACTTCATGAGTGAATTCCATTTTGGGCCAATTCTTGCCCAATTTTCATGTGTTTCAACTGGAAAGTGACACAATGCGTTCCATGCCTTGTGCTAGGTATTGGGGGACAATGGTTGGCACATGCTTCGCGAACGGTGGATTGGGCTCGAATTCTGGCTCTTAGCGTGCCTGGCGGTGGCCCAGCATCCTCGTGCTCTGGAACTTCGCGTGGCATTGCCGTTACTGGCGATCACAGGGCTGGTTTGCAGTTTTCTCGGACGTTGGGAACCGCATCGACTTGCGGTTCTGGTGACTGGTCTTGCGATCATGACGCCGCTCAGTTTGTGGTTGCCGCATTGGGGGGTCAGCCCATGGTGGAGCATGACCGTGCCTTTGGTGGCCTGCGCGATGGCTCTTTTCCGGCGGTATGCGCCAGTGCCGGTATGGGCTATTTTCTTGTTATGGGTCTTCGCTATCGGGCTGGTGAGCGGCGGCTCAGGCGGAGCAGGGGGCTGGGGCGATTGGTTTGCTCGATTGCTTGGCATCAGCTCTACTCAGGCCGAGGTCGTGGTTTGGTGGATTCGCAAGGGCATCCACTTTTTCTATTACGGAGTGATGGCAGCTCTTGCCGTTCGGGTTTGCGACCACGACCGTAATCCACGACCGATCCTGGCGGCAGCGCTGTGGACGCTAGGTATCGCCGCCTTTGACGAGTCAAGGCAACTCTTCACGCCCTACCGTTCCGGATCGGCGCTCGATTTTGTTTTGGATGCGGCTGGGGCCGCTGCGTTTTTGGGCCTATGGCACTTGCGCCGCTCGCGCCGCTAGAATGCGGCGGACTTCGTCGGCTTGCTCGGGAGTATCCACGGCCAATTCGGATGGCGGCACTTCAGACATTCGGATGCGAATGCCGTGCTCCATAAAGCGCAGCTGCTCAAGGCTCTCGGCGGTCTCTAGGTCGCCCATCGGCCAACCCGCAAAAGCCATCAGCGCTTCGCGGCGATAGGCATACAGCCCCAAGTGCTTTTTGACCGGGATGACTCGCGCTTGCCGTTCAAATGGAATCGCGTGGCGTGAAAAGTAGAGGGCGTCGCCGGCTAAGTCGGTGACGACCTTCACAACCGCCGCTTGGTCTAGCTCGCTGGGTTCGCAGTGGCAATACACGCTGGCCATCTGGATGCTGGAATCGGCTAGCATCGGTTGAACCAGAGCGCGGATCGACTCGGATCGCATGAGCGGTTCGTCGCCTTGAACATTCACAAAAATTTCCGCATCGACTCGCTCTGCCACTTCGGCAATGCGGTCAGTGCCAGTCGCGTGATCGTGGCGGGTGAGCATCGCCTCGGCGCCCAGCGCTTCCACCACCTCCACGATCTCGGGATCGGGCGTCGCGACGATAATGCGCTCGGTGATCTGGGCGCCCCGGGCGGCCTCCACCACCCACTGAACCATCGGTTTGCCCGCCAAATCGGCGAGCGGCTTGCCGGGAAATCGAGTAGCGCCCATGCGCGCCGGAATGACGATGACCAATTCCATCTGAACTTGCATCATACTTGTCAGCACGATGTCAGCGCCTTGGTTGGTTGCCCTGATGGGCCCGACGGGCTCAGGCAAATCTGCGGTGGCCGAGGCGCTCGCCGAGCGTCTCGGTGCACAGCTCGTGAATGCCGATGCCTTCCAGGTTTACCGTGGATTCGACATCGGCACCAATAAGCCCGAAAACCGGCCCGCCTACAAACTGCTTGATCTAAAGGATCCGCACGAGTGGTATGGCGTCGGCGAATTCGTACTGGATGCCCTCACGGCTCTTTTGGAATGCTGGGAGCGCGGACAGTCGGTCGTGTTGGTCGGTGGGACGGGCCTCTATATCAGGGCGCTGATGGAGGAGTATGCCGACCTGGGCACCGCGCCAGACCCCGCTCTGAGGGAGCAAGTCCAGCAGTGGCGTGCGGCGGAGGGCATCGAGGGCCTGCAGCGGCGGCTACTTGATGCGAACCCCAATGCTGATGTCGATTGGCAGAACCCGCTCAGGGTTTCTCGCGCGCTCGAGAGGGCGCTGGCACCCTCTCAGCCCATTACCTTGACACTCCCGGAATTTCAGAAACTGAAGCTCGGTTTGTCCATCAGCTTAGAAGCACTGGAACCCAAGCTGGCCGCGCGCGTAAATCAGATGATGGAGCGCGGTTGGCGCGAAGAGGTGGAGCGGCATTTGGCAAATGGCGTGGCGAAGGATGCTCCTGCGATGCGAGCAATTGGGTACATTCCGCTCGTCGAGTGCATTCTTGGCCATGCGGAATGGCCGGAAACAATGCACAATATTACGCTTGAAACGCGTCAATATGCAAAGCGCCAGAACACTTGGCTTAGGTCGGAACCGAATTTGGTGCGTATTGGGGCCGAGCAAACGTTAGAAGAAATCGAGAGGCACTGCGTAGAGGTTCTCCTCGCAAAAGGTGCGCTCATATAAAGGATAACTTTAGATGGCAAAATCTATTAATTTGCAGGACATGTTCCTCAACCAGGTGCGCAAAGAAGGAATTGGCGTCACCATTTATTTGATGGGTGGAGTTCAACTGCGCGGAAACGTGCGCGGTTTCGACGCGTTTACGGTGATGCTGGACACCCCCGGCAAACCGACGCAGCTCGTTTATAAGCATGCGATCACCAGTATTGTTCCAGCACGGCCGATCGGTGGCCGTGAGCGCGATGACGAAGAGGGCGGAGAGCACCGCCGCCGCGAAGAACCGGTCGATTGATCGTTTTTGACAAGCTCCACGGCCTCGGCAACGACTTCATTTTGGTCGATGCCGAGGCCGTTTTTGGTTTGGATCAAAGTGAATTGGCGGTCCGGCTTTGTAATCGCAGCGCCATCGGCGCGGATGGCCTGATTGCGTTCTCCAGTGATTTTGCTCTGCGCATTTGGAATTCGGACGGATCGGAGGCCAGCCACTGCGGCAACGGCCTGCGCTGCGTCGCGCGGTGGCTGGCGGATCTTGAACCAAGCGCATCTACTTGGGAGGTGAAATTGCGCGGTGGGCCGCTGACATTGGCGCGGGTGGGTGAAGAGTTTCAGGTTCAGATGGATGAGCCTGTTTTGCTCGGGCACGAGGCTGGCGGCGAGCGCTGGAGCGTTCGAAACCCGCACCTTGTTCTTTGGCGGTCAGCCGAGTTGGCCGAGTTGCGTGAACTATCCGTACAGCTCGACGCCAATGTCCACTCATCCGAGCCGTGCGAAGACGGAATCCGCGTACTGACCTGGGAGCGCGGAGCCGGTTCCACGCAGGCTTGTGGGACCGGTGCCACAGCCGTCGCGGCATCCTGGTTTTTGCAGAATCCCGATGCCCCGCAGGCGACGATCCGAATGCCTGGAGGGGCACTGAGGGTGACTCGCGATTGGCGGCTCAGCGGGCCCGCCGTTCATGTTTATCGTGGAGTCTGGCCGGGTTAGCGCTTGGCGTGGGCGGCCATCTGCTCGACGAATCGAACAAAGTACTTGCGCGAATCCCAAGGGCCAGGAGCGGCTTCGGGGTGATATTGAATGCTACTCGCCATGGCTTCGCGAACTTGAATCCCTTCAACGGTATCGTCGTTCAGATTCACTTGCGTGATCTCCGCGCCGGTGCTCTGTAGTGAGTCTCGGTCTATGGCGTAGCCGTGGTTTTGGGCAGTGATGGTGACCGTCCCATCCAGAAGGTCCTTGACTGGGTGGTTCGACCCGCGATGCCCGAACTTGAGTTTGTATGTCCGACCCCCGATCGCGCGGCATAGCACTTGGTTACCCAGGCAAATACCGAAAATGGGCAACTTTCCGAGCAAATCTTGTGTTGTTTTCACGACGCTTTCGAGGCGTTCGGGGTTGCCGGGACCGGGCGAAAGGAGGAGACCATCCGGTTCATGGGCAAGAACATCGTCGGCGGTGGCCCAATGGGGCAGTACCACCGATTGCACTCCCAGCGCGGCGAAGCGGCGAAGAATGTTGTGCTTCAGGCCGCAATCGATTGCCACGATCCGGTGGCGGTATCCCTCTTTATCGCTCCCGAAGGCGATTTTGCCTTCGTGACCCCAAGCATAGGGGCTTCGCGTTGAAACCTGCTGCACAAAATCGAGTTCATCGTAGAGCTTGGCGCTCATGAGGTGGCCGCGGGCATGGTCTGCGCTCTGGTAGCTAATCGCGCCCAGGGTGACGCCCTGGCTCCTGATTTTCCGGGTCAGTGCTCGGGTATCGACCCCCGAAATGCCCACGAACCCGCGCGATGCGAGAAAGTCATGAAGGCTGTAGTTCGCCCGCCAGTTGCTCGGAATCTCGCAAGCCTCGCCCACAACCAGACCGGTGGGCTGGAGTACCTCCGACTGAAAATCGTCGGCGTTGATGCCGTAGTTGCCGATCAGCGGATAGGTGAGCGTGACGATTTGACCAGCGTAGCTGGGGTCGGTGAGGATCTCTTGGTAACCGGTCATTCCGGTGTTGAAAACGACCTCGCCAACCGTGTCGCCTAATGCGCCCAACGCTTTCCCCTGAAAAACGGAGCCATCGCTGAGAACTAGATAGGCAGGCACGCTCATTCTTGAAGGGGAGTGATACCCGTTTACTTGAGGTTCTGGCCCGCAAAAGCTCGCATCTGCCCTGTAGTTTTTGCGAGTGGTCTCCAAGAATCCAAGATAGGATGAATGCAGCCATTCGCGTTGAAGACTTGGTCGTTCGCTACCAAGACAAGAAGAATCGAAACATCGAAGCGGTGAAGCAGCTTTCGTTGGAAGTGATGCCGGGCGAAATCGTCGGGTTTCTGGGCCCAAATGGCGCCGGAAAAAGCTCCACGCTCAAGGCCATCATGGGGTTTGTCTCGCCTCACGCCGGGAACTGCTGGCTGGATGAAGTGCCAAGCACCGACCCCGAAGCGCGTCGCAAAGTGGGCTATCTGCCCGAAGTCGCGATGTACTACCCGTTCCTGACTCCACTGGAAACACTGACGCTTTATGGCGAGCTCCAAGGACTTCGCGGACCATCCTTGCGCAAGGAAGCTGAGGACCTGTTGGAGCAGGTCGGCATGGGCGGCGCGATGCGGCTCCAAAACCGCCAGCTGAGTAAGGGCATGTTGCAGCGTGTCGGAATCGCGCAGAGCCTGCTGGGCGAGCCAAGGATTCTGGTGCTCGATGAAGTGACCAGCGGTTTGGACCCTGTCGGGCGGCAAGAGCTCCGTATGCTGCTGAAAGAAAAGCAGCGCCAGGGCGCGACCCTATTCTTCTCTTCTCACGAACTCGCCGAAGTCGAAATGCTCTGCGACCGCATTCTGCTGATCCACCGTGGGCGACTGATCGAAGAGCGCCGCGTGGATGCGCTGAAAGAAGAGCTCCGCCGGTATGAACTCGCATTCCAAGGCAACGCCAGCATGATCGGGCTGACCGACGACCTAACCCACGAGGGCGACACGATTTGTGCAAGTTTCGAGGACAAACAGCGGCTTTTAGAAGCAATTCAACGAGTTCAGAAGGACAGCGGGACCATCGTCAATGTGGTCGCACAAGAGGGTTCGCTCGAGGCCTATTTCATCGATGCAATTGCGAGGGCAGCATGAACAAAATCTTCATTTGGAAAGCGTTGGCACGCGGCGTCGTGCTGGAATCAATTCGACGAAAGGACCTTTGGGTGGTGGCCATCCTTGGGTTCGTGATCCTGATTGCCGCAGGGGCGATCGGGTTCTTTGGATTTTCTGGTCTTGAGTCCTTTGCCAAGGACCTCGCCGCGACGGTCCTCGGGGCGTTTTCGACGGTCCTGGCCGTCGTGACCACGGCGCGTCTTGTGCCGGATGAGATCAAGAATCGCACGCTCTATCCGCTTCTTTCGAGGCCGATCACCCGGTTCGACTTGCTTTTCGGAAAGCTCCTAGGCGCGATCGCGGTTTCTTGGGTCTCGTTCCTGTTGTTATGCGCGCTCACGGCGATAGCGCTGTCCGTCTTCCTTGTTCCGTTTGAGCCC
>JALHPH010000109.1 GCA_022842565.1 Fimbriimonadaceae bacterium | reverse complement strand
GGGTAAGGGAATGGGGCGTGGCCCCAGATCGTCTAGGACATATCCGAATGAGTGGGTTTAAGAGTTCGAACGAGGGCCGCCGACACAAACGTTGGGAAATCTTTGAGTACGCGCTGCTCCAGCGCGAGGGCGAAGAGTCGCCGGAGCCAGGCATTTTGGTAGACCTCAGCCTGGGTGGGTTCCAAGTGCGCACGAAGTCGCTCTTTGAGGCAGGCGAGAAATGTCATGTCGTGATTTCCTGGCCCGGGCACGAGAACATCTCGATTGCGGCTGAAGTCCGCTATTCCAAGCCTATGGATGAAGAGAAGATGCACTTCATTGGCCTACGCTTTTTGCCCGACACGGTGGACCAGCGAGTGGCCCTGGTCAACTACATTCACGACCGCTTCCTGGCGGACATGGAGCGATTGGCAGTCTAAGAACAGCTTTCAGAAAAGGAAAGAAGCCTCATGCACCGAATGCATGAGGCTTTTCTTTGTTTGGGCTTCGGCTCAGAGTTAGCCGCGCGAAGAACAGCTGCCGCAGCCACCACCGCCGCCGCCCTGACCCTCGCCGGAGCTGAAGGAAGAGCCGCAACCGCACGAGGAAGTCGCATTCGGATTCTCGATCTTGAATCCGCCGCCCATGGAGTCGTCGATGTAGTCCACCGTCGCGCCCTCCATATACTGGAGGCTCATCGGGTCCACATAAATCTTCACGCCTTCGTTCTCAAAAATTTGGTCGCCCGTCTCTGGCTCGCCGTCATCCAGCGCCATGCCGTAGGAGAGACCACTGCAACCGCCTCCGGCAACCCAGACGCGCAGAGCGCTGGCCATTTTGCCTTCCGCAGTCATGAGCTCCTTGAGCTCGCACGCAGCTTTCGGGGTGAGGGTAATCGACATAATTGTTTGATCCTATGAACCTATACGAGAATTATGCCACAACAATTCATACGAGAACGTAAAGTATCGCGAAAGCCAGGACCTTTAGCGGCCCAATGCTTCCAGTTGCGCCAGGGTCCGCACCACGAGCGGCACGGCCGAGAGCTTGGCAGCCTCTTCTCGGTGAACCCACACAGCCTGTTGCGTCGAGCCGTTCCGCTCATGGCGCAACTCACCTGAGACTATCTCCGCGTCGTAGACGATCTGCACCGACTGGAACCGGAACTTTCCACGCACGATTCCCTCGGCATAAGAAGCCAAAATTGCGCCGGGCTTCACGCGGTAGCCGGTCTCTTCAAAGGTCTCTCGAATGACGGTGGCCTGGGGCGACTCGCCAAAATCCATTCCCCCGCCCGGGAGCGTCCAGCCGCCAGCGTCCCTCTCCCGTCGGCCCAGCTGGCACAACAGGATTTCGTGGCCACGCGTGATCACCGCATAGCACCCCACTCGCTGACGGAACTGATTCATAGAACTTTTAACATCTGACGCAGAGCCACACGCGCAGGCTCAGCAATATTGTCGGGTACGCGTACGACATTGCGGACCTCTCCCGCCTCAATCCCCTCCAGAATCCAAAGCAAAAAGCTCGGGTGGATGCGATACATTGTTGAACAGGGGCAGATTTGCGGGTCGAGGCAGAAAATTGTTTTGTCCGGATTCTCCTTGGCCAGGCGGTTGACGAGATTGATCTCGGTCCCAATCGCCAACACACTTCCGGAGGCAGCCTCGGTGGCCTGCCGAAGAATGTACTCGGTCGAGCCATTCTCGTCAGAGGCTTGCACCACTTCCAGCTCGCACTCGGGATGGACAATCACGCGCACGCCCGGATAGGTTCTGCGGGCCTTCTCAATTTGCTCCACAGTAAACCGCTTGTGCACCGAGCAGTGCCCCTTCCAAAGGATGAAGTTGGCGCGCTGAATGGCCTCCGCCGTGTTTCCGCCGAGCGGCTTGAACGGATCCCATAGCACCATATCGACCAGGGGGTCATAGCCCAACCGCACTCCAGTATTGCGGCCCAGGTGTTGGTCGGGGAAGAAGAGGACCTTCTCTCCTTGGGCCAGTGCCCAGCGAACGGCCGCGGGAGCATTGGTGCTGGTGCACACCGTCCCGCCACGCTCGCCGACGAAGGCCTTCAAGTTCGCTGCGCTGTTGATATAAGTCACCGGGATGATCTTGCTGACATCCGTGATGGCTTGCAACTGCTTCCAACAGGACTGAACCTGAAAGTTGTTGGCCATGTCGGCCATGCTGCATCCGGCGGCTAAGTTCGGAAGGATCACCTGCTGGTGGTCGGGCGTCAGAATGTCTGCGCTCTCGGCCATGAAGTGGACGCCGCAAAAGATGATGAACTCGGCCTGCGCGTGCGCCCCAGCATCTTTGGCGAGCTTGTAACTATCGCCTCGATAATCGGCGTGCTCAATGATCTCGTCCCGCTGGTAGTGATGACCCAGAATGACCACGCGCTCGCCCAGGCGCTCTTTGGCAGCGCGAATCCGAGCACGCGTCTCATCTTCGCCCAGCGACGCGTATTCGAGCGGCAACGGGGTTTGGTACATCCTTGCCTAGTTCTACCCCGTCTCATATCATGTTGTTTCATGACTGTTGAATTGCGGCTGATGGCATATGGGCCGGAAGACTACTTTGAAGGCACCGTTACGTCTTTCGAAGAAGTGCAGGGATACCGAAGCAAATTCCCCTGCATTTGGCTGGATATCGCCGGCGATGTCGCGTCCCTTGATGTGAATCAGCTGATGGATCGATTTGGCCTCCACCGTCTCGCCCTCGCCGATCTCAACAACCCTCATCAGCGACCCAAAGTCGAAGATTTTGTCGAGAACCTGTTCGTCACCACCCGGATGGCTGAGCCGGTCGAGGAGGGGGAGTTTCACATCGAGCCCTACTACATGTGGTTGCTGCCCGGCATGCTTTTGTCGATTCAGCACACGCCCAATGACTGCCTTGAACGACTTCGCGCGAAGGTCCGCGCTGGCGACCACAAAGTTCGCACCAAGGCGATCGATTACCTCCTGTATCTTATGCTCGACGGAGTTGTCCAGGGGTATTTCCCGATCCTGGAAGCCATCGGGGATGACCTAGACGAAGTCGAGGACGCCATCATCTCCCAACCCGCACGAAGCCAAATCGCCAGGATTCACCACCGAAAGGGAGAGCTGCTCCAGATCCGCAAGTCGATTTGGCCGCAGCGCGAGCTGCTGCTCGCGCTCTCGCGCGATCAGCTCAGCCAACTGACCGATGAGAACCGACCCTACTTCCGCGACACTTTCGACCATGTCGTCCAGGTCATTGACCTTACCGAAACAAACCGCGAAATCTGCGGCGACCTCGCCGACCTCTACATGGGCAGCATGAGCAACCGTCTGAACGACGTGATGAAGGTGCTCACGATGATCAGCACCATCTTCATCCCGCTCAGTTTCATTGCCGGAATCTACGGCATGAACTTTAACACTGAAAAATCGCCCTGGAACATGCCCGAACTAAACCACCCCTTTGGCTATCCGCTTGTTTTGGGTGGCATGCTAACGGTCGGGATTGGGCTTCTGGTGCTCTTCCGGCGATGGGGCTGGATTGGGCCGCAGCCCAGCGAAGACGGCAGCTAGGCTGGGTTGGTCGGCAGAGGCGCGGTCTCTTGCTCGAATTCGTCGTGGCGCGAGCTGGGCCGGGTCCGCAGCTTCGCCCAATCGCGCAGCCATGCGATGTCCTCTTTCATCATCCGGCTCAGCGGCACTTGGGACCGGCCCTCGTGCTCCAGGTCGGCTTGCGAGAGTTCGCGACCCGCGTGAAACGCACTAAACAGCGCCGCGACCACCACCTGCTCTAGCTCCGCGCCGCTGAACCCGGCGGTGATCTCCGAGAGCCCCCTCAGATTGAACTGGGCTGGGTCTCGCTTTCGCTTGCGAAGGTGAATCGCCAAGATGTCGGATCGCTCGGGGCCGTCCGGGAGGTCAATGAAGAAGATCTCATCGAAGCGCCCTTTTCTGAGCAGCTCAGGCGGGAGTTTGGTCACGTCATTCGCTGTTGCGACCAAGAAAACCGGCTTCGTCTTCTCTTGCATCCAGCTGAGGAATGTAGCGAAGACGCGCTGGCTGGTGCCGCTGTCGCTCGAACTCCCGCTCATGCCTCCGAAGCCTTTTTCCAGTTCATCAATCCAAAGAACGCAAGGCGCAACTGACTCGGCAACCGCAATCGCCTTACGAAGGTTCTCCTCGCTCTGTCCTACAAATGAGCCAAAAATTCGTCCAACATCAAGCTTGAGCAGGGGCAGGTTCCACGCCGCAGAAATAGCTTTTGCGACCAGCGATTTTCCGGTGCCCTGCACGCCCAAGAGCAGCACGCCCTTCGGCTCTGGCAAGCCAAACGCGCGGGCCTTGTCGGTAAAGGCGCTGCCGCGTTGCTGCAACCACTCCTTCAGCAGCTCGTGGCCACCCACATCGCTCAGCTTGGCGATCGGCGGATAGAACTCCAACATTCCCGACTTCTGAATGATCTGCTTCTTTTCTTCCAGCATCACGTCGATCTGGAAAGTACGGTGCTGGACAAGACTCCGGGCCAGGCAGTTCTCGGCTTCGTCAAGCGTCAACCCCTGTGCGCTTCGGATCAGCTGCTCGCGCTCTTCGGGAGTCAGTTCCAAGTCCACGTCCTCGCGCCCGCGCATCGCCTGAATCACGTCATTAAGTTTGGCTTCCAACTCGGCGGCAGTCGGCAGGGGGAAATTCAGAACCGTAATATCCTTCTCCAGCTCTGGCGGCAGCTTCAGAACCGGCGAAAGAATGATGACGGTGATGGCCTCGCCGCGCATGCGGTTGGCCACGTCACGTAGCAATCGGATGACGGCGCGGTCGGTGAGGAAAAAGTGGAAGTCCCGCAGGACGATGATGCGGCGTTCTTTTGCATCCAACACCTGCGCCAGCACGGTGATCTCGCCAGGTAGCCGGGTGTCTTGGGGCTTACTCGGCAGTTCTGGATGGAGCCCGCGCGAAATCGACCAGGTGTGCAGGGTCCGCCCAAGGGTCTTGGCGATGGACTCAATGGCCTGTTCCACCCGCCGCTCCTCGCTGCTGATGATGTACAGGATCGGGTAGCGAGCGCGGATCAGCGTCTCGATTTCTTGAACGGGATGGATTCCCATAAGCTTGCAGTTTACTTGCGTCGTACAGGTTTGTTGCGTTGCACCAAGAGCGCAAAAAGATGACCGAAGGTCAGCAAGCACGCGATGATCGGAAACCCGAACAACCATCGCCGGTCTTGGGGTTCCTTGGGCACCTGGACCTCTGCACGCAGTGCGATGCGCTTGCCCAAGGGGGCCATGGCAATCAGACGCCCGCGATGATCCCACGCGGCGGTCGTCCCTAGGCTGCCGACCCGCACCAGCGGAAGCCCCGATTCCACTGCGCGATAGGCGGAAGCGCTGGCAAGCTGCTCCATCATGTGGGTACCTACAAACCAATCGTCGATGCTCATCACGGCGACGAGCCGCGCGCCAGCAGAAGCCTGCCGGACGGGGATGTCGGCAAACATCGCCTCAAAGCAAAGCACGGGCGCGGTCGGCACACCAGCCAGTTCGACCAGCTTCAGATCCTTCGCGGGCACGAGGTCGCCGCTTGGCAAGTTGAAGTTCCGCAAAAAGGGCAGCTGATCGCGAAAAGGCACGAATTCGCCAAAGATCACGAGCCGGGTTTTGTCTGAAAAATCCCACTTCTGACCATCAGTGACGAAGCTGCTCTGATACACCGGGCCACTGCCGCGTTGACCGCCGAACAGCGTCGGCAAGGGCATTGGAAGCGGAAACGGCGTGGTCGGCGGAAGGGAATTCCCGCTCTTGGCAATGCCCTCCGGCAAAATGAGGGCGTCGGAGCGCTGCAAGAGCGCGCTCCCCACGAGCTCGCGTACCGCAGCGGCCACGCGAATCGGCTCAGTGCCCGGGTTCCCAAAAGCCAAGTCCTCGCCGATCTGCCCGAGCGCATAGGTCTTCTTCTCCGTGGCTCGGGGGACACTTTCGCTCGCAAAACCCAAAAAAGCCAGCAGTACCGGTGCCAGCACGTAGCGAAACTTGTCGCTCTTGCTTGCGTCGCTGGCCACCACAAC
>JALHPH010000108.1 GCA_022842565.1 Fimbriimonadaceae bacterium | reverse complement strand
TGAGCCCAAGGACGCAAAGGCAACCCGAGTTTTGGGCGACGCGATGGCGATCCCCTTGGCGGACAGTTGCGTGGAAGCGGTCACAGTCGGCTGGGGAATCCGCAATGTGCCCGACATTGACCGCGCCCACCAAGAGATTTTCCGCGTGCTCAAACCCGGCGGGCGTTTTGTCAGTGTCGATATGGCCGTACCGCGAAATCGGATTGTTGCGGCGGCTTCTCGCCTGACTTGCGACATCATCGTACCGAGACTCGGGGGTTGGCTCAGCAGTTCTGAGGCCTATACTTACCTCCCGGAGAGCACAAAGCGGTTCATGTCGCGCGAGGGCCTGAAGGAATCCATGGAGCGCGCGGGGTTCTCCCGAGTTTCGTTTATAGATAAGTTTTTGGGAAATATCTGCATTCATATCGGACACAAGCCATGAAATCTGTGCTTTTTGAAAAGGCGGGCCTCGCCGGCGCCCACCTCGTACAACTCGCCTCTGATGTGGAATCGGTGGAGCGAAGACTCTCGGCGCTGGTGGTGTCCTCCGTGCCGCTGGTGAGCGAAGTTGGGAAGCTCACACTGGAAGCGGGCGGCAAGCGTTTGCGTCCAGCGTTTTTGATCTTGAGCGCTCGCGCGACGGGTGCCAAGTTCGATATTCAGCGCGCCATCAACCTCGGGGCGTGCATGGAGTTGATCCACATGGCGACGCTGATCCACGACGACGTGATTGACGAGGCCGACCAGCGTCGCGGAAAACCCACCGCAAGTCACCAATTTGGTAACGTCGGCAGCATCCTCAGCGGCGACGTGATGCTGGCGCGGGCCATGACGCTGCTGGCCGAAGACGGCGATCTGGAGATGATCCGCGCTGCCAGCACCATGGTGGTGACCATGGCCGAAGGCGAGGCGCGTGAAGTCTCCGTCCGGGGCCGCATCGACCTGGACGAAGCCACCCACCTTTTGATCCTGCGCGAAAAGACAGCCGCCTTCGTAGAGTGCTGCTGCCGAATGGGGGCGATGATGACCAACGCCGAACCCGACCGCATCGCCGCGCTCGCAAAGTACGGGCACCACCTTGGGCTGGCTTTCCAGATGGTGGATGACTTGCTGGACTACCGTGGCCAGGTCAGCCGTACCGGCAAGGGTACAGGCACGGACTTCCGCGATGGCTGCCCTACCCTTCCGCTCATCCTGCTTTATCAAAAGGCGAATGCCGAGCAACGCAAGTTTTTGGCGCAGAACTTTGGCACGCCTGCGAGCGACGATGTGCTGGCCGAAGTCCATTCACTTTTTGAGCAAAGCGGCACCTACGCCGAAACCGAAGCCAGGGCGACCGCGGAGATGGACCTTGCGCTCGCCGCCCTTGAGCTCTTGCCAAAGGGATCGCATCGCGACCTGCTGGCCGCCGCTGGGCGGTTTGTGCTGAAGCGTGATGCCTAAGGCGGTCATTCTCGACCTGGACGGGACGCTTTATCGCGGGCAGACCCCGATTCCCGGTGCCCCTGAAGCGGTCGAAAGCCTGCGCGAAGCCGGCATCGCCGTGCGGTTTCTCACTAACAATTCCTCGATGAGCCGGGACATGCTGGTTCAAAAGCTAGGTCGATTGGGATTTTTGGCGGAGCCCGAAGAGGTTTACGGAACGGCGATTGCGGCGGCCGCATGGGCTCGCGAGCAGCGCTGGCAGCGCGTCGCCGTGATCGGCGAGGCTGGACTTTTCGAGGCGCTGGAGAGCACCGGAACCCACGCCATCGACGCCCGCGAGGAGCAGACTGTGGATGCGCTGATCGTGGGGATTTGCCGCACTTTTGATTACGCGATGCTCGACGGCGCATTGCAGCATCTTCGGCGGGGCGTTCCGTTCTTGGCAACCAACACCGACGCGACTTTCCCCCAAGAGGGAGGGCGTGAATCGCCCGGGGCTGGTTCGATGGTGGCCGCCGTGGCGTGCGTCGCAGGCCGGTCCCCGCAGGTGGTTGGCAAACCCGAACCTCGTATGGTGCTCGATTTGATTCGGCAAAGCGGTTGGGAAAGCAGTCAAGTTTGGGTGGTCGGCGACCGGGTGGAAACCGACCTTTTGGCTGGCGAACGTGCGGGGTGCCCGACGTATTTGGTGCTAAGCGGGGTGACTCACACCGCCCCGAACGGCCAGCTCGTCGGGCCTGATGTGGCTGCTTTTGCGCGCGAGTTGTTACGCCGATAATGCGGGGCGCTACAATGAGTGCATCGCGATGACTGTTCAGGAGATTTTGAAAACGATGGATTACGGCCCGGCGCCCGAATCCGTTACGATGGCGCAAGAATGGCTCGACCAACATGACCGGCGCTTCGGGCACTTCATCGCGGGCCAATGGTCCGCCGGCAGCTCGCATTTCGCCACAAAGAACCCTGCCACCGGTGCCGAACTCGCGATGATTGCCAGCGGGACCACCGACGACATCAACCAAGCTGCGCGCGCGGCCCGCTCTGCATTACCCGCCTGGCAGACTCTCAGCGGGGCGGAACGCGGGCGGTACCTCTATGCCCTTGGCCGGCAGATTCAGAAGCATTCGCGACTCTTCGCAGTGCTTGAATCCCTGGATAACGGAAAGCCGATTAGAGAGTCTCGCGACCTCGATATCCCTTTGGCGGCCAGGCACTTTACGCATCACGCGGGCTGGGCGCAGCTCCGCGATGAAGAGCTGCCGGGCTATGAGCCGGTCGGGGTTTGCGGTCAGATTATCCCTTGGAACTTCCCACTGCTGATGCTCGCCTGGAAGATCGCCCCAGCGCTCGCAATGGGCAACACGGTCATCTTGAAGCCAGCCGAGTTCACCTCGCTGACCGCCCTCTTTTTTGCAGAGATTTGTCAAAACATTGGACTTCCGGCTGGTGTGGTGAACGTCGTGACAGGCGATGGATCGACGGGCGCTGCGCTGGTGGCGCACGACGACGTCGACAAAATCGCTTTTACTGGCAGCACGGAAGTTGGGCGCATCTTGCGCGAGGCGACCGCCGGAACAGGCAAAAAGCTCTCGCTCGAGCTGGGCGGCAAATCGCCTTTCATTGTGTTCGCCGATGCCGATCTCGACGCCGCGATTGAAGGGGTGGTGGACGCGATTTGGTTCAATCAGGGCCAGGTTTGTTGTGCTGGGTCACGACTGCTTGTGGAGGAATCTATCGCGGATCGGTTCCATACGAAGCTCAAAGCGCGGATGAAAACCCTTCGAGTGGGCGATTCGCTCGATAAGGCAATCGACGTGGGCGCGATTATCGATGAGGAGCAGCGGTTGCGAATCGGATCGCTGGTGGCCCAAGGCGTGGCCGAGGGCGCCGAGCTCTTCCAGGCTGGTGATTGCCCAACCAGCGGTTGCTTCTATCCCCCCACGCTACTGACCAACGTCTCGCCCGCGGCCACCGTGGCACAGGTCGAGATCTTCGGCCCGGTGCTGGTGAGCATGACTTTCCGGACCCACGAGGAGGCTGCTGCGCTGGCGAATAACACCGTTTTCGGATTGGCGGCGAGCATCTGGAGCGAGAACCTGAATGTGGCCCACGATTTGGCATCTAGGATTCTGGCCGGCACGGTCTGGGTGAACTGCACCAACATGTTTGATGCTGCGGCTGGCTTTGGCGGCTTTCGCGAAAGCGGTTTCGGACGCGAGGGCGGACGCGAAGGCCTGTTTGAGTATCTGAAGCCCGTGATGGCTCGAGCGCATTACGGCCAGGAGGCCCCCGTAGCATCCCCAGCCAACATGGATGTCACCCACAAGCTGTACATCGGCGGCAAGCAAGTACGTCCAGATTCGGGCTACTCGTTTACTGTTGGGGGGCAGGAATTCGCCCTCGGTAATCGCAAGGATGTGCGCAATGCGGTGGAATCGGCGACCGGGGCCGCGGCGAGCTGGAACCGCACTTCGGGGCATGTTAGGTCACAAATCATCTACTTTTTTGGCGAAAACTTGCAAAAGGAGCAAGCGGCATTTGGAGTGAGCGAAGCCGAGTTTTTGATTGCTCTGGACCGCATCGCCTATTGGGCGGGGCGAGCCGACAAGCTGGAGGGCGCGATCCACGACGTACCCCTGCGCGGGCTGATCTCCGCAAGGCCCGAGCCGCTAGGCGTGGCGGGCGTGGTCGCGCCAAGCGGACCCGGACTTCTGGGATTTCTTTCTGCGGTGCTTCCGTTGCTGGCACACGGCAATGCCGTGGTGAGCGTGGCGAGCGAAGCGAACCCCGGCCCGGCTGCGCAGCTGGTGCGTGTCATCGAGGCCAGCGACTTCCCTGCTGGCGTGTGGAACATGCTCACCGGCCCAACCGATGAACTCGCGATGACCCTCGCACAGCACCGCGGCGTTGCTGCCCTATGGCACTTTGGAACCGCAGAACTCGCCAAGCAGATTGAGCTAGCCAGTTCGGCCGATCTCAAGCAAACATGGTTTCCGGGCGAGGACCTGGACTGGTGGGCAGGGCCACACCGAGAGTTCTCGCGCCGGGCAACTCAAATCAAGAACGTCTGGGTTCCATTTGGGGCCTAGAACGAGTCACGCTCGCGGTACTGGATCGCCTCGCTAAGGTGAGGTCGTTCGATGGCGTCGCTCGCATCGAGGTCTGCTATGGTGCGAGCAACTTTCAGAATCCGGTCGAAAACCCTCGCTGAGAGGTTCATTCGCGCTGCGACCGTGCGCATCATCTCGAGCGAATCGGGCGAAAGGGCAATGAGATCGCGGATTTCAGCCGGTGTCATTTTGGCGTTGATGCGGCTCCCGCCCAGACGTTTGTCTTGCCGCTGCCGAGCCGCCCACACGCGCTCCCGAATGGCGCTCGAACCTTCACCCGGTTCCATGTTGAGCAGCTCTTCTGGCTTCAGACGCGGGACTGTGAGGTGAAGATCGATTCGGTCAAGAAGCGGGCCGCTCAGGCGCATGGCGTAGCGGCCACAAGTTGCCGGGTTGCCCAGACATTTGGCCTCGGGATAGCCCTTCAGCCCGCATGGGCAAGGGTTCATCGCGCCGACCAGCATGGTTTCCGCGGGGAAAGTGAGGGTCGCCTGGACGCGACTGACGGTGATGACGCCATCCTCTAATGGCTGGCGAAGAGCTTCCAGCACATCGCGCGAGAACTCCGCGCATTCATCCAAGAAAAGCACGCCCCGATGAGCGAGCGAGACCTCGCCGGGCTGTGGCGACTTACCGCCCCCCACGACCGCTGCGTAGCTGGAAGTGTGGTGCGGCGAGCGAAACGGGCGCTCCCAAACCAGCCCAGAAACATCCCCTTTCTTGCCGGAAGCGCTGTAGATTCGAGTGACTTCGATGCTTTCATCCAGCGAGAGGGGCGGGAGGATGGTGACCAGGCGCCGCGCCAGCATCGTTTTGCCTGAACCTGGCGGCCCAACCATCAACACGTTGTGCCCGCCAGCCGCCACGATCTCGAGTGCCCGGACCGCATGCCGCTGGCCCTTCACATCGCTGAAATCGTAGGGGTAAGTGGGGTGGGTGCGGCGATCATCCTCGGAAAGCTCAACCGGGGCAAGGTCACCCACATTGAACAGCCTTACCAGATCAAGCAGGCTCTCGATTCCGTAGACCTGGAGCCCCGGGACAACGGCTGCTTCAGGGGCGCTTTGGGCGGGCAGAACAAGCCGGCGGACGCCGCGCCTCGCACAATCAAGCGCGACGTTCAGCGCGCCGTCAATTCTGCGCAACTGACCATCCAGGCCCAGCTCCCCGAGCAGGACGGTGCCCTCAAGTTCGGAGTGCTGAATGGTGCCAAAACCGGCGAGCAGCGCGGCAGCTATGGGGAGATCAAGCGCAGGGCCCTCTTTGCGGACATCGCCCGGCGCAAGGTTGCAAATGATGCGCAGCGAAGGAAAATCGAGATCACAGTTGCGGATGGCAGTGCGCACGCGCTCGCGGCTTTCGGCCACGGCCTGATCCGGCAGCCCGACCATGATGAACTCCGGCTTGCCGCCGATCAGGTCGACTTCAATCTCGACCGGGATGGTGTCAATTCCCAGGAGGGTTGCCGAATGAGCCCGCGCGATCATGACTTAGGCTTTTCGATGCTCGTGGTTTCATAGCGCAGCGCCAGGTTCATGCGCTCGCGCGCGCCAC
>JALHPH010000107.1:1338-6113 GCA_022842565.1 Fimbriimonadaceae bacterium | reverse complement strand
TGCGTTGGTCACTGGCGGAAACACGCCTGACTTCTGACCCAGCGCTGCCACAATGATGCCGACTTCGCCCCTCGGCACCATGCCGACGCCGATGGTCAGCGCGCGCTTGCGGCCCTCCTGGCGCGCGCCGATGGCGGCACCGACGATCTTTCCAACGATGGCCAAGAACGTGACCAAGAGCACCGTCGCCATGGCGGGGCCATTTGCAAGCAAGCGGACGTCCACCGTTGCCCCGGTCACGACAAAGAAGAAGGGCACCAGAATGGCGGAAATGCGCGCGAAATCGTGGGTGAGGTCCTCGCGGTGTTTGGTCTCGGCCAGCACCATTCCCGCCAAGAACGCGCCGATGATGGCCGCCAAGCCAAGGTGCGCGGAGCTGACTGCCAGGGCCAAACATAGGGCAAACGAGATGAGAAGAGGGCTCTCGTTGTCGATGGGTGCGTCGAGCAGGTTCGAGGACTTGCGCATCACGTAGGTCCCCAGCACCGCGACCAAAATGACGAACCCGACGGCGCTGGCCAGGACTCGCACCAGGTTGAGCGCGTCAATTCCCGTTGATGACTGCAGCGCGGATACGACGACGAGCAGAATCATGGCGAGCACGTCGTCCACCACCGCCGCGCCGAGGATGATGCGCGATTCGCTGCGTTCTAGCGCTCCCAGTTCTTGCAGCACCTTCGCAGTGATTCCGACGGAAGTGGCCACAAACGCCGCCGCCACGAACATCGCTTTGGGTACTTCTGCGCCTGTCGAGGCCGCCCACGCCGCGCCGAGTATGAACGGAATGACCATTCCCCAGACGCCGACCTTGATGGCAACAATCCCAACTTTCTTGAGTTCGCTCAGCTTCGTTTCGAGCCCAACGGCGAAAAGGAGTAGGATGGCTCCGAGCTCAGAGAGGAGGCTGAGTGGTTCGTTGAGGGTCAGCCAACCGAGTGCCGAAGGGCCGACCGCAACTCCGGCGCAGATTTGACCGACGACGCTGGGCATCTTCAAGCGCTGAGCGATCTCGCCGCCGACCAGCGCCGAGGTAAACGCCACGAGCAAGACCGTGATTACTTCTGTGCCTTGCGTCATCGACCCTCCATATGTAGGGTGATTATGCCCCTGGAGCAGCTATTTGGGCGCGCGGGGCCACTGGTTGGCACGGAGGTTCTTGGCGGCGAGGGAGGCTGTCTCTTCGATCCGCTTCTGCCGGGTTTCTGGCCGCTTCGCGTTCAGAATCCATTCAAGGATGCCGCGCTTAACCGACTTAGGAAAACTGCGGAAATTCTCATCTGCGTGCTCGTAACGCAGTAAGCAATCTGCCAAATCTTGCGGAATCACCAGGGCCTCCACCTCATCAAGAGCTTCCCACGTGCCATCCTTCTTCGAGAGTTCGATCTTTGACATTCCAGGCGGCGTGATGAGTCCACTCTTTAACAGCTTTTCAACACGCACTTTGTTCAGGGCAGACCAATTGGACCCGGCCTTTCGTGGTGCGATATAGAGCATCGAGCGCAGTTCATCGAGCGCTCCGGGCTTGCTATCGATCCAACCAAAGCAGAGGCACTCTTCGACCATTTCATCGTAAGTAACAACCGGTAAGCCGGAAGCTTTTTTGTTGAAAATCAGCCAAACACCGGTCTTCTGCGTCCAATTTTCAGTCAGCCACTGGCGCAGGGCTTCGCGGGTCTCGATGTAAACGGAGTTTGGGGGAGGCGTTTTCATCTCTGGCATCGGCGTTGCTGCTACGGACTGGGCCCCAGGGTCATGGTTACCGAAACGGAGTGCCCCAATTCAATGCCCTCTGCCCGTTGGACCACAACTTTGATTGGCACTAAGTACAGGCCATCTTTGGGGAATAGGGAGGTCGTGAAGCTCGTATGGCCAATGGTGCCCGAGACGGGAATGACGCCCCAGCCATAGGACAGGGTCTTGGCGAGTGCCCTGATTTGGTCGGACAGGTCTTGCGGCACGGGCACGAAGTAAAACGGCGCTGGCCCCCGCCATTCAATCACCGTCCCTTCGAACTCAAACTCCATCGCCTTCGTGAATAAAACAGCCCCCGATCGCGCGGATCGGGGGCTGTCTCAGTTAGTTTTTGCCTTTCTTCAGCAGCTTTCGGGCGCGGATGGCTTTCTTGGTCGAATGTTTCAGCTTCACGCGGAGTTTCACGCTGCTGCGGGCTAATTTAGACATAACTGGAAGAGATTACCCTTTCGAGGCCATCACTTCGCGAATCCAATCCTTCATCATGGTCGAAAACGCGAGATTGTACTTGCCTCGTTGGAAGTTTCTCATGCTCTCGGGCTCGGTGGCGAAGTTGTGGAACAAGTGGTCGGACGACGGCACGATGACGCTGCGGCCCTTACCGGGATGCGCGCGGTTCACGATGTCGGCGATGAGCTTGTGGTCCACTTCATAGACCACAAAGTCACTCGCGCCCTTGGCGGCCAAAACGTGGGCGTCCAGTTTCGACCAGTATGAAGCGAAATTGATCTGCCCCAATTGCCGCCAGAAGTCCAGCGACTTTCCGTTGAACATTCCGTCCGGGAAAAACGCGTCAACGAGCGGCGCAAGCTCGGGGTGGGATTTCTTCACATCGGCGGCTGACTTGTTCTCCAGCATCACTTGCGCCATCAGGCGGGCACCCTGGCGGACGCTTTCATCAGCCTGTTCAAAGGACTCCCCGCCGACTAGACCCTGGTACCGAATGGTGTCGAGCAAGTATTCAAACCAGGTTCGCGAAGCGACTCCATAGATCGCGAGACCGCGAACGGGGTTCTCGGCGGCGACCATTGGGCCGAACGAGCCACCCATGCTGTGGCCAAAGATGAACACGTTGCCAGCGTCCACCTCGGGCATGGCTTTCAGTTGCTTCAGCGTTTGGCGATAGATGTCGAGCTCGGTATGGTAGTCCATCGGCGCGAACGGGCCGCCCTCACTGTCGCCGACGCCGGGCTTTTCGACCCGGATGGTCACGAAGCCACTGTTGGCAAAATCAAACAGAAGCGGCCCGTTCAGTGAGGTGACATCGCCGGTCGAACCCTCCAGCGTGAAGTCATAACTGATCGGGGAGAAGCCCTGGATGAAGAAGAAACCTGGGTACTTGCCAGCCTTGCGGGGCTTGGTAATGATAGTGCGCATGCGCTTGCCATGGCTCACCACGTGGCTATAGATCACCTCGTAGTTGGCATTGCCCGGATCCCTGGGCTTTGGCACAAGCGCGGTGGTCAGCGTCGTTGGCTTGCCCTCGCGGACCACCTTAAAGGTCATCTTGCTATTCGCAGGCAGTTCGCGTACCCATGCACCCAGCCCTGGGGCCACTGCTTCGCGGTCGTTCATCATGGTGATGATGTCGCCGGGTTTCAGGCCCGCTTTGTCGGCGGTGAGGCCCGGGACAACGGCCTGGACCACGAGCCCGGCGCCTGCCTTCAGACCCAGCGCCTCGGCTTGTCCGGCAGGGAGGGGCGCAAAGCCGCTTCCGAGCCCACCGCGACGGGGCAAGTCGGATGGCAAGTTAGGCGACGCTTGGCTAAACTGGGTGAGAACAAGCAGACTGAGCAACGCAAAGGAGGTCTTCATATTACAAAGTGTAATACACAGGATGATTTTGGTGCGGTTCCGGTCCTAGGACCGTTTGCGGACGAAAGATGAAAAAAGTTGAACGAAAGCTTTCAAATTTGGAGTGCACCGTCCTGGGTTTGGCCTGGCTCCGCGGACCCTGCAGCATCTACTCCATCATGAAGGACCTTTCGGTTTCCGCAAGCAGCTATCACCAATCACGGGCCGGGGCGGCGTACTCGGTGGCAAAGCGTCTGCTGGAGTTTGGACTGTTGGAACGACGCGAGACGGATGAAGTGGCCGCGACCGAGGAGGGCGTCCGGGCGCTCCGGGAGTGGGTGAGCGTGCCCATTCCGATGGCCGATATCACTCACTCCGCTGATCTCATCCGGCTTCGATTCTTCTTTCTGGGTGCCATCGAAAAGGACGAGCGACTGAAGTTCATCGATGAGTCGATTGCAGGACTGCAGGTGTTCCTTTCGGAGTGCGAGGCGCTGCTGCCCGCAAACGAGGCGCTTGGCGAATACTTTGGCGTGCTTGCGACTCTCTCAACGATCTTCGAAACGCGCGCCCGGATCGCCTGGCTCCGCGCAGTGCGTGACCTTGTGGAGCACCCGCTTGAGGGTGACTGGTCCAAGCGCGCTCTCGAGCGCGCATTGTAAAGAAAAACCCCCGTACCGCTAATCGGCCGGGGGTCTTGGAGTGATCGGCGGGTGGTTTAGTCGCCGAATTGGCCGAAGCTGCCAGCCAGGATCGAGAAGTCAGCAGGGCCGACTTCAAGGTCGCCGTTCAGATCTGCAGCGGCATTGTAGTTGGGATCGCCTTGGAACGAGCCGAAAGCGAGCGAAAGCAGCGAGAAGTCCTCAGGGCCGACTTCGTTGTTTCCGCTTACGTCGCCATTGATCAGCGTAGCGTTGATTCCAGCTGCTCCGAGTGCGTCAAAGGTCACGCCAGTGATCAGCTTTCGAAGGAAGGTGTCACCCTTGATGTACACGTTGTAGCCACCGGCAGCTTGCGTGTGGTTGGCCACGTAGGTGCCGATCGCGGTGAGGGGAACGCCACTAATGGTCTCGACGATCGATCCGCCGGATTCGACCTCCAGGGTCACAGTCTTGGTCGAGGTGTCACCGAGCCAGTCGCTCAGAGTGATGCGGCCAGCCAATTGTCGGGCGTCGAGCTGTCGCACGCGGTAGTTATCCCATCGGTGTGCCGAGCCACCCACGACGGCT
>JALHPH010000107.1:0-1328 GCA_022842565.1 Fimbriimonadaceae bacterium | reverse complement strand
GAGGTTATCGGCAGGAGCGCCGGCGCCTGTCAGGGTGCGGGTTCGCTGGTGGAACGGGTTACCAGGGATGGGCTGACCGTTCAAGCGGTACGTTGACCGGATGGTCGCGTTGTCCACTTGCTCGGTGATGATTTCGAGGTGATTCCATGCGTTGACATCGGCAGTCAGTCCGGAAACAGCAACGCGGACGGGGCCACCCGTGCCGCTACCCGTTCCCACTTGCAGTTGGCCAGTGCCGCGCACGGCCATGAGCCCGTGAATCCAGTTGCCTTCCATCGTCCAAGCCGAGATACCAGCCAGGCTCGTTACGTCGCTGCTGTTGACGTAAACCATTACATCGCCAATGATGCGGTTGCCTGCACCCATGGTGACTCCAACGGCAGGGCTATCAAAAATGTCGATCCAGGCGAAATAGCTGTTCGAGTTCGCGGCGAGGTTCGTCGGAGCGTAGCGAAGAGCCTTGTCACCAAAAGCAGGTCCAGTGGAGGCATCCGCCAATTCGGCGATCAGCAGGGTCGTGTTGCCTTGCCAGATGCGACCGCCTTCGGCGGCTTGACCGGCGAGGTTGCCGAGGGTGTTCGCCTCGAAGCCGGTGCTCACGTAAGTTTGGGCAGAAGCTGCGCCCGCCAGAGCCATTGCGGCGATCAAAAGAGCTGTATTTTTCATTGTTAGAGCCTATCCTCAAACCTCATACTATACGATAAAGTCCTCTCAACACAAACTAACGCAGGCGGAACCTGTTAGTTTTGCGGGGACTTATGGTAAGAGTAGCCCAGTCTTCGGGGAAAAGAGCAACATGGGCTTGCCGAGGCCTCGGGTGCCATAGAGCGGCTCGAGCAGGAAGGGAGAGCCGTCGATATAGCGCACCTCTCCGCCCATTTCGCGACAAATCACGACGCTACCGGCCACGTCGTAAAGCGATGCTTTGTGGCTGAGTGCCCCTCGAAAAACCCCGTCGAAAACGAGCGCCGCCTCGACCACCCAGGCGCCCATATAACGCATCTTTCCGGGGAGCTGGTGACCATAAGCCATCAGGCTGTCGTCGCTATAGCTCACCAACTCGTGCGGTTGAATAGGGCCGCCGCGGAGCTGGCCGAGTGCTTTGCCGTTGTGGGTCGCCCCGGCGCCGAGTTCGGCAGCGTAGATGTCTCCGAGGTCCGGCAAGTGGATGACCCCCATCACAGGCTCGTGATTCTGGATGAGCGCGATGGTGACCCCCCAGAAATGTGATCCGAAGCTGAAATTACTTGTGCCGTCCACCGGGTCCACGGCCCAAAGACCGTTCGGGCCGACACTGGAAAACCCTTCTTCTTCGCCCCAAACGGTTG
>JALHPH010000106.1 GCA_022842565.1 Fimbriimonadaceae bacterium | reverse complement strand
ACGGCTAATGCGATGCGTTCGCGGGTCTTGGCGTCGAGAGAACCTTTCGAGAGTGCGCCATCGAGGCTGAGATAACCCTCCAGCGCCGCAGGGCTGTTGGCAACGACACGAAACAGATTGGGCACGCTGCCGAACTGCTTTTTGACGCCTTCCAAGAGGGGCTTTGCAGCCGTCGGCGCTGCGTCGATGGACGAAATGGTGTTGAGACGCGTCATGGGTCGGGTCCTTATGATCAATTGGGCCATGTTTGGCTGGCCAGCAAGACCTACGCGCTTTCAAATTTCGCAACTAGCTGGCAGTATCGAGAGTAACTGTTCCAAAATATGGAAACGCATATGGATCGCTTTGAGTCGATGTCAGCATTCGTGGCCGTGGTCGAAGCCGGTAGCTTTTCTGCTGCCTCTCGTAAGCTGGGCATGCCGCTGGCGACCATTAGCCGAAAGGTTTCTGAACTCGAAGATCAGTTACGAGTGCAGCTTCTCACCCGCACGACGCGCCACATTGCTCTGACGGAACCCGGTCGCCAATTCTTCGAGACGACCCGACGTCTTATTGAAGAATTGGGTGAAGCAGAACGCATTGCGACTGGCGAATACCGCGCCCCGAGGGGAGAACTTGTCGTTAGTGCACCGGTTGTATTTGGCAGATTGTACCTCACTCCCATCATTGTTGAATTCATCAGCGCATACCCCGACGTCGATGTTGAGCTGAGGCTTTCAGATTCGCTCGCCCACCTTCTCGAAGAGCAAGTCGACGTTGGATTGCGCATAGGTGAATTGCCCAATAGTGGCATCATGGCTGTACGCGCCGGCGAAGTTCGTCATGTTGTTTGCGCGAGCCCGACATATCTCAAGCGAAGAGGCACACCTAAACTCCCCCAGGAGCTCGAAGCGCACGACTGCATCACGTTTTTGGCCCTTCATGCCGCGAACTCGTGGACCTTCAAAGCCGGCAAAAAGACGGAAAAGGTGGCTGTCCGCTCCCGTCTCTCGACGACGACGGCCGAAGCAGCGGTAGACGCCGCCATCGCGGACGCGGGAATTACACGGCTGTTCTGTTATCAGGTCTCCAAGCCGATCAACGACGGCAAGCTCAAGCTACTGTTGCGCAATTATGAGGCCGCCCCCCTACCGGTGCATCTCGTCTATCCAAGTGGGCGCATGGTTCCGCAAAAATTGCGCGCATTCATCGATTTCGTATTGCCGCGTCTGAAGGCGAAGCTCGTGTTCGATCCAGGATAAACACGCCGAACTGCTGGAGCGATATGCTATGAACTAACGAGCGAATTGAAGTGTCGCTCCAAATGCCATGGCCAGCGTCAGCAGCAGAATACTCGCCACCGGCCATCGCCGAAGCACGAGATCGGTCCGCTCAAGCGCGATTCCACAGCGCGCCGCAAGCGGCTGCAGCCTTTCCAGCAGAACGATGACATCGCCCTCCGGAATGCGAGGGATGATTGAATGAATGCGTTGTATGAAAAGGGCCATCAGCAGCCCAATCGCGATGGGCCACGAGGCCGCCCACAGTGCCTTCAGGCTGACCGTCTCAGACAGCGCGTAGCTCGTGATTTCAGGGAACAGCGCCCAAGGTAAAACGAGGGATGCCGCAGCGACAAGCGCCCAGGCAAAGACGAGCGAAGTCTGCGGTACGGCACCGGCATTCTCATTCGCCAGTAACCGGAGCCGGCCCAGAAAATGCGCCATCAAAAACGCGCTTCCCGCCGCCGACAAGGTGGCCATGAACGCCGCCAGACCATCGCCGAACAACGGCTTTGTCGCGAATTTCGCCAACGCCCCGCTCGTGAACGGCAGCCCCGCGAGACTGAACGCCAACAGCGCCATGGGTATGACGACGCGCGCCAGATTACGCGATCCGGTTGCCCCGACGATGCCGACCCCGAGGAAGAGGGCGCCTTTGACCAGAAGATGATGCAGCGCATAGAACGCAGCCAGCGTCGCCGTCCCCGGCGCGCCCGTACTGAACCCAGCCCCTAGAACGGCTGCCACCACGCCCATCTGGCTGACAGTCGAATAGGCCAGCACGGTCTTAGGGTGCTCCTGCGTTATGCCGACGATCACACCATAGAAGGCAGTCAGCAGGCCCAGCACCATCAGCGCCATTCCCCAATCGGGCGACGGCACCTCCAGCGGCAAGAAGCGAATCAGGCCGATCACACCGGCCTTGACGATGATGCCGCTCAACACGGCCGAGGCGGGTATCGGCGCCACGGGGTGCGCCAAAGGCATCCAGACGTGTAACGGAACCAAGCCCATCTTCAGACCGAAGCCAAGGATGAGCAGGAGCACGGCCGGGCTTTCCAGGGGCGAGCCCGACAACATCGCGACCGCATCGCGGATCAGCGGGTTGCCTCCCGGCGTCGCCGACACCAGCATCACGAAACCAAACAGGATGAGCGCCTCACCAACAAGGGCGAGCGCCATGTAAACCTGGCTTGCGCGCCGCGAGCGCGCCGTGTCCTCGAAGGCGACAAGTCCAAAGGCGGAGAGACTTGCCAGGGAGAAAACAAGATAGAAGCTCGTCATGTCGGCGACGATGAAGACACCGAGGCTTCCCGTCAGCGTGAGCAGCCACCAGATCGCAAACCGACCACTGCCGGGCTTTCCGCGCATGCTGACCGAGGCATAGAGGCCCGCGGCGGCCCACAAGAGCGACGCACCGCCGAGCAACATTGCGCCGACGTCATCGAGTGCGAGCGTCAATCGCAGCGGCGCGGGAGCAATGACGATGCTGTCGCCGCGCTCGAACAAGGCGGCCAGCAAGCCAGGAACCGGGGCCAGTGGCAGCCAGGACAGAATGCGGGCGTAGAATGCGTCGTGAAGGCACGCCACCACCATGGCAAGAGGAAGCGCCAGCGTCGCGACAAGCAGGAAGTTCCACTCCGTCATGGCAGCCCCACACGGCCGATTCCCAGGAAGGCGAAGGGCTGAAGCGGAACAAAGCCCAGCACGACAGCGCAAATTGCAAGACCGAGCACTGTCAATTCGCGATACAGGGGTATGGAGGCCTTGCAAGCAAAGTTGCTCGATGGCGCGGCCATCGCTCGATTGAGCACCCTAAAGACGTAACTCGCCGCCAGAATGCCGCCCATTAGAATGGCTGCGGCGATCCACCAATTCGCGGTTTCCGTCGCGGCCGTGAGCAACATAAGTTTAGCGACAAAGCCACCACTCGGCGGCAGGCCCATCAAAGACAGCCCCGCCAAGCCGAAGGCCGCGACACTTATCGGCACCACACTCATCGCGCCGTCCAGGTTTTCGATACGGTCGTGGCCGAGTGCTTCGGCGATCAATCCGGCCGCAAGAAACATCGAAGCCTTGGCCAAAGCATGCGAGACGAGTTGCAGCACGCCCCCCGTCCAGCCAACCGATTCCCAGGCTGTCGGCGCGTCACTGGCCATAGCCAGCGGGAACATCAAGAACAGATAGCCGAGTTGCGCCACGGTCGAATAGGCGATCATCAGTTTCAGTCGGGCCTGACGCAATGCCATCACACTACAAAAGAGAATGCTGGCGATGCCGAGCCAGGCCAGCATCTGCGCCGCCATCGCATTAGCCGGTTGCGGCGCGACGTCGAACCACAAGCGCAGGATGATAAAGAATGGCGCCTTCACGACCAATGCCGACAGCACCGCGCTGGCGGCGGCGGGCGCACCGGCATGGGCCGGCGGTAGCCACAAATGCAGCGGGAACAACGCGGCCTTCGCCATCAATCCAGCGATCATGAGCCCAAGCGCCACGGAAGTCGCCAGATCGTTGCGGGCCAGCAGGCGAAGTCCGGCGAGGTCGAGCGTGCCATAGGCGCCATAAAGGAGCGCCGCACCCATCAGATACAAAACCGACCCGATGAGCGCGAACAAAAGATAGCGCAGCGCCGCCTGCAGGGTTTCACGGCGTCCGTCAAGACAGACGAGCGGCACCGCGCTGAACGTCAAGAGCTCCAATGCGACGAACAGGTTGAACAAGTCCTGGCCTAAAAACACGGTGTTGAGGGCGCACCAAAGTCCAAGGATCAGCGTCCAGAACACCATCGGGCTGCGCGCTTCGGCTTTGTCGGTGGGCGTGCTGAAACTCCCGCGCGCGACCAGGCCGACGGCGCACAGCACAACCGCGGTCAAAACCATCAGCGTGACCGAAAGACCGTCGGCGCGTAGCGCAATACCAAGCGGCGGTTGCCATCCCCCAAGAACATAGGTGACAGCCGCGCCGCTGCGGGCAACGTCGGCTGCGATGGCGAGCGCAACCAAGAGGCCGCCAGGGAGCACGAGATACGCGATCCGTTCCGCCCGCCGCAAGCCCAAAGCGAAGATGGCGAGCATCCCGATGACCGGCAGCACGATGGCGACCACCAACAGAGCGCCACCTTCGGTCGCGGTGTAGGCAGCGGGTGTCATGACGGACGATCATCCTGAGGGTCCGGCGCGCCTGGATCGAGTGTCGACCCGCCGCTTTCCGCCAGCCGCAATAACAGGGCAACCGCCACGGCGGTCGCCGCGAACGCAACGACGATGCCAGTGATCACCATGGCTTGCGGCACGGGATCGGCAAGCAATCCGGCGGCCGCACCCCGCCGGGCCGCAACGCCAAAAAAGATGAAAGTACCGCTACCTAGAAGATTGAAGGCAATGACTTTGCGCAGTGGGGTTGGATGAAGCACAAGGCCGTAAAGTCCGATCGCCACCAGACCAGCGGCACAAAGACCATAGAGGGCGGTGGAGCTGATCATCGCGGTGCCCTTGCGGCCGGACCGGCGACCAACATGCCCAGAATGACCGCGATGGAGAGTGCCAGCGCCGCCTCGACGAGTACAATGATGGGCTTGGCAAAGTCGGGCGGGTACGACAGAAACCCATTCGCGATCCAAAAGCCCGCAAAGCCGGCAACAAGAAACACGACCGGACCAAAGACGACGAGTTGCCGTAATTTGTGCAAACGAATTTCAGGGGGCTCGCGCAGATCGGCCATCATCACCAGGAGCCACATGGCCGCCAGAACAGTGCCGCCTTGAAACGTGCCGCCCGGCCGGTCCGCGCCATTCCAGATCAGATAGACACCGATAACGATCCCGACCGGTGGCAGCACCTGCGCCAGAAACGTCAGCGGCCCGCTGGACTGTTGCGCGCGAAGCGAGCCCGGCGCACCGCCCCATAGCAGGTCCGGCGTCAAAGCCCACACGCCAATCAGCGCGAGGACGAGCACAACCTTCTCCAGAAGCGTATCGATGGCCCGATAGGCCAGCAGCACAACGGTGACGGGATTGCCAAGGCCGAGTTCACTCATATGCGCGGCCGCCGCAGGCGCTAACGTCGGTGCGGGCTCGATGGGAAACAGAACGATCGTTGCCAACGCCGCTGCGACCACCGCGCACAGCACACCGGTCAAAATCCGCAATGGAAGTTGTGGATGGGCGCCTTCAGTCTCGATTGGCCCCAGGCGAGCACAGGCGCGCAACAGCAACAGACCGGTCGCACCGCCGCCAACGGCTGCCTCCGTGAGGGCGACGTCGACGGAATTGAGACGTATCCAAGCCAGCGACAGCAGGAGCCCGACAACGATGAAACCAATGACGGAATCGCGCCGGTCGCGCGCCGCAACCGTCCAGACCGCCGCCATCAGAAGGAAGAGCACAAGGGCAAAATCGGGCAACAGGCTCATGCCGGCGGTCCACCCTTGGACGCGAACTGTGCAATCAATTGACTGGCGGACGCACCGGCAAGCTGCACCAAAAGCCAGACGACCACGAGCTTCACCCCACTCGCCACATCCGGGCTCTGCGGCAGCAGGCCGAGAACGATGAGGCCGAAGCCGAGGTTATCGGCCTTCGTCAGTGCGTGCAGGCGCGTCAGCGTATCGGGAAATCGCAACAGCCCGACCGTACCGGCGAGAAAGAAAAACATCCCCGCGCTGACAGAAGCGATCGTAAATGCGTCGACTAGAACGTTCATGAATTCGCGCTTTCATCTTGGTGCCGTGTGCCCGGCTCGCCAAGGCTCAACGCAACGGCCGCAAAGGCTGCGAGCAGCGCCAGCACAAGTGCGACATCGATCATCGCGGTGGCGCCACTGGCCGTCGCAATCAACAGCGCGATCGCACCGCCAC
>JALHPH010000105.1 GCA_022842565.1 Fimbriimonadaceae bacterium | reverse complement strand
CGATGTCTCGGCGAGCATTCACGGGATCGGCGCCCTCAGGGAGCTGCATCGAAAGGGTCATCACCGCCTGTTGATCAGCGTTGGTCACCTTCACAATCGGCGATTCGAAGCCAGCGGCCTTCAGGCCACGCTCAATCTCACCACCCGTCTTGCGCTGGCCCTGGGGAAGCACATACTCGGCCTCGATTCCGCCACGGAACTCCACGTTTGGCTTGATACCGCCCAAGAAGATGAAGACCGCGCCAGGAAGGATCGTAAATAGCGAGATCAAGAAGAAGAGCTTGCTGCGGCTCATGATCTTCACGGGCTTGACGTTTGCATTCTTCTCGAGGTCCTCGCCGAACCAGTTTCGGTTCAAACCAAAGACCCGCGGATTGTTTCCGATACCCGAGCTGACCAAGAAGACCAGCAGCGAACGAGTGACGACCACTGCAGTGAACAGCGACAGCGCCACACCAATAATGAGCGTGCTTGCGAAGCCCTTCACCGCGCCGGTGCCCAGGACAAACAAAACGCTTGATGTGAGGATGGTACAGACGTTCGAGTCTAGAATCGCCGGAAAGGCTCGTTTGAATCCAAGCTCCACGGCGGTCATCAGGGTCTTGCCCGCCTTCAACTCTTCCTTCACACGCTCGAACACCAGAATGTTCGCATCGACCGCCATACCAATCGACAGGATGAAACCGGCGATAGCAGCGAGCGAGAATGTGGCGTCAATCAGCTTCATCACCGTAAGGGTGAAGAGGATGTACAGGCCGAGCGAAATCAGCGCAACGAAGCCGGGGAAAACGTAGTAGCCCAGCAAGAACAGCACCGTGAGTCCGAAGCTGATCATGCCTGCGCGGACCATCTGATCAAGCGCGAACTGCCCAATCGTCGGGCTTACTTGGGTGGAGCTGGTCTCGACGAGCTTCACCGGCAGCGCACCAGCGTTCAGCAGGTTGGCCAGGTTCGTGACATAAGAAGGTTCAAAATCGCCATCGATAAAGGCTTGGTCCGAGAGGATAGCGCCTTCTTTGAGAGGGGCAAAGCTGAGCACCTTTCCGTCGAGCACGAAAGCGAGATACTCGCCGTCACGCGTGTATCTGCGGCTCCAGGCTTCCATCTTCCGGGCGCCCTCTGGGGAGAAATTGAACACCGGGACCGTCCCACGCGGTTCAACACGCCATGTGGCGTTGGCCAGCTCATCGCCTTCCAGGATCACATCCCAGTCGTCGATCATCCGCTGATAGGCCGGATCGCCTGGCTTCAGCACCTTGGCTGGGTTCGATTTATTGACGAACGTCTCGACAGGCACACCGGCAATCGTCTCCTCGCCCGCCTGGCTGTAAGCGCGGAAATCCCGCTTCTCCGTTGCAACGTTATCAGCGTGATAGGCCACCAGTTTGGCGGTCGAAACAATGGTTTGGCGGGCCGAATCGATGTCGGTAAAGCCAGGGATTTCGACGATGAATTCGGTTTCGCCCTTGCTTTGCACGCTGGATTCCACGACGCCTAGGGCCGCGCCCACGCGCGAATTGAGCACCCGAACCAGGTTCTGGCGAATCTGCGGCAAGTTCTTGCGCTGCTCCGCTTCCTTGGTCTTGTCAAACTCGATGGCGAGCGTGAAGCGAACGCCACCCTTGACGTCCAAGCCGTATTTGTAGGGGTTGGTGTTATACAGCCAACCCGAAAGGCCGGCCAGCAGCACCACTACCAGCAGAAATAGATAACCTTTTTGCGCAGATTGCAAGGCGAATAAGCTCCTTCAGAAGAGCGCCTGCGAAGAGGCGCGACTGACCAGTATACCGATTACGGGCACGCTACCGGCTCAAGAACTCGCGCACAGCTTCAGCCTGCACCTGATCATCTAGCAAAAATGCGTCGTGG
This sequence comes from Fimbriimonadaceae bacterium, assembly GCA_022842565.1. Classification (GTDB taxonomy): domain Bacteria; phylum Armatimonadota; class Fimbriimonadia; order Fimbriimonadales; family Fimbriimonadaceae; genus JAFLBD01. The sequence goes on along the minus strand of JALHPH010000105.1, from coordinate 4,289 downwards.
CCCAACGCGCTTGCGATGTTCAGCCACTCCGCCCGCACCCCCGCCTGCTGCGCGATGTTCTGAACCAATTCTGATTGGTAGGGCGGGTAGAGCCAATCCGTCGTAAAACTTGTCAGCAATAATCGCGCGCGGATCGATGCGAAATCGGTGCATTCGTACTCGTCAATCGCTTGGCTCACGATGAGGAATGTGTTGGCGTCAAAGCGCTGCGTAAACTTATCGCCTTGGTAGTTCAGGTAGCTTTCGACTTCGAAGATTTCGGGCCGGAGAAAGTCCGCTTGCTGTTTTCTTTCGGCTTCGGATTGGAGCCTTCGACCAAACTTCGCTCGAAACGCGGGTTCGCTGAGGTAGCTCAGGTGCCCAAGCATCCTTCCGACCGCCAGGCCATTGTTGGGCTCTGCGCTGGGCGCATAGTTGCCGCCGTGCCAAAGGGGGTCGCGTATGATCGCTTGGCGAGCGACCTCGTTAAACCCAATTTGCATGGGGTTATGGGCATGGGCGCTGGCCGTCAGCCAGGCGCGCTGGACTCGCGATCCGGCCTGCCGCGCCCACTCCAGCGCCTGCATGCCGCCCATGCTTCCGCCGCAGACGAGTGCGATTTGGTCAATGCCCAAGTGGTCGGCGAGCCGCTGCTGGACCGCCACCATGTCGCCCAGAGTGACCCTTGGAAACCGTGCGCCATAGGGTTTGCCGTCGGGGGCGGGGCTCAGCGGGCCGGTGCTTCCCTGGCAGCCGCCAATCACATTGCTACAGACGACAAGATACTGGTCCGTGTCGATGGCCCTGCCAGGGCCGATCAGCCGCGACCACCAAGCGGCGGCATTGCTGTCACCGGAGATGGCGTGGCACACCCAAACGACGTTATCGCTCGACTGGCGTCCCCAGGTCTGGAATGCAACTTCGGTCGTCGGTAGCTCACCGCCGTGCTCTAGCTGAGTTGGACCAAGCGAGGCAATCAGGCGCTCGCCCGAGGCGACCATCCGGTCGCCTTCTTCAAAAAGGGCGGGGTCGATCGGTTCCAATGACTTAATGCAACGCGGCCATTTCCGATCGGCGCTCGCTCACTCGGCGCTCCGAGTGATCGAGGATCTTTTTTCGGAACCTCAGCTGTTTCGGAGTCACTTCTAGCAGTTCGTCATCGCGTAGCCAGCTGAGCGCTTGCTCCAACGAGAAGTCCTTGTGCGCATCCAAGACGGTCGTAGCATCGGCGCTCGCGCTGCGCATGTTCGTCGCAGCCTTGGTCTTGGTTGCGTTCACCACCAGATCCTCGTCGCGGGCACAAGCACCCACGATCATGCCGCCATACACCTCGATGCCGACCTCATAGAACATCTGGCCGCGCTCTTGGACGTCTTCGTAAGCGTAGCGCGTGATTTTGCCCGGGTCTTTGGCAATCAACGAGCCGACCGTGCGGCTGGCGATCTCGCCGCGATAGGGCTTGTAACCATCGAAGATCGAGGACATCGTGCCGAGGCCACGGGTCAGTGTGAGGAAGTTGCTTCGGAAACCGATCAGCCCGCGGGTCGGGATCACGTAGGTCAAGCGAGTCGAAGAATCGGCCTTCACCATGTCCGTCAGTTCGCCACGGCGGCGGCTCAACTCCTCCATGGTCGCGCCAACTGCCTCTTCCGGCAGCTCCAAGGTCACGATCTCGTGCGGCTCGTGAATCACGTCGTCAATCTTCTCAAAGATGACTTCGGGGCGGCTGATCTGGATCTCGTAGCCCTCGCGGCGCATCGTCTCGATCAGGACTGCGAGTTGCAGCTCGCCGCGCGCCTTCACCCGGACGATATCTGGAGCTGTTCCTGGCTCAATCTTGACGCTCACGCTCGTGACTTCTTCCTTTTCGATCCGCTCGCGGATCTTGTGGATGGTCAGATACTTGCCGCCGTCCCTACCCGCCAGCGGCGAGTTGTTGGCGTAGAAATTCATGCTGAGCGTACTGGGTTCCACCTCGATGGCGGCTAGAGCGGGCGAGGCATCCGGGGCAGTCAGCGTGTCGCTGATCAGCACCTTGTCCTGGCCGCTGAGCATCACGATTTCGCCGGCCGACGCGGACTCCACTTCCTTCATCTGGATGCCTTCGTACACCCAGACCTTGGTGATGTTGAACGCGGCTTTCAGGGGGTCGCCGTCGCGGAGCTGTTGCAGCCGGTCGCCGACCTTCACGGAGCCGCGCAGAACCTTTCCGCCGAACATGCGACCCAAATAGTCGCTGTAGTCCAGGTTGTTCACTTGCAGCAGGAACGGGCCCTCTGGCTCGACCTTGGGCGGCGGGATGTGCCGCACGATGGCTTCAAAAAGCTCGCGAAGGTCGGTCTCGGTGCCGGTGGGCGAGGTACGCGCAAAACCGGAGTGGCCGCTTGTATACAGAACCGGAAAATCGAGTGAATCCTCGTCTGCGCCGAGGTCAATGAAAAGGTCGAGCGTCTTGTCGTAGGCTTCCAAGGGCCGCGCATTCTCGCGGTCGATCTTGTTCACACAAACAATCGGTCGCAGGCCGTGCTGGAAGGCCTTCTTCAGCACAAATCGTGTTTGGGGCATGGGGCCCTCGTGAGCGTCCACGATCAGCAGCACGCCGTCCACCATGCTGAGGACCCGCTCCACTTCCCCGCCGAAATCAGCGTGGCCAGGAGTATCCACGATGTTGATTTTGGTATCGAGGTATCGCACGCTGGCGACCTTACTGAGAATGGTGATGCCCTTCTCGCGCTCCAGGTCGTTGCTGTCCATCACGCGGTCGTTCACATGCTGGTTCTCACGAAAGAGGCCAGCTTGGCGGAAAATGGCGTCGACCAGGGTCGTTTTGCCATGGTCCACGTGCGCAATGATGCCGACGGTGCGTATCTGGGGATTCACGGTCGGCCAGTGTACCTTTACCGTGCTAAGAGACCCCTAACAATACACGCTCGGCTAGGACCAATGCCGCAAAATCATCGTACGGCTCGGGCGGTACCTGCATGCTCGAAGGGAAAAACCTTCGCCAGCCGCGGCGCGGATGGTGCAGCCAGTACTTCTCGCGTGCTTGGAGCGTGGTGTCGCGTTCGTTCACCACAAGCACGCCGATCGCAGGGAATCGCTCACGGATTCGGTCCAAAATGGCGGCGCTGCTGGTCCCGTTCCCCACGATGATGAGTTTGAAATCCTCGATGCTGCGCGCCTCGATCATCATGGTCTCCAAGTCGACATTTGGCACCACCTGATGCCACAGCAATTCCATCTCGCCGGTGGATTGACGGACGGCCAGCGCCAGTCCGCATTTGCTGGATCCAGGATCAATGGCCAAGACGACTTTTCGTTCCATAACGGTCAGCACTTCTACCGCAGCTTGAAGGTAATCCTCAGCCGGTCGGCACGACGAGTGTCGGCCACCGCGACTGCCTGAACGCGAACAACGCGCCCAAGTTCAGAAATCTCCGTAACCAGCCGCACAATTTCGCCGTCGTTGATCTCTCCGAGCGGCGAGGGTTGACCGACGGCCGGGATCATCTTGCGCTCCATGGCCCGGGCCGCCACTCGATCGACCACAAACGAGGTGAGCGCGCTTAAAATCTGCTGCGGGTCCTGGCTGCCATCGATCCGCGTGTCGGCGATCACTTCGCCCTCGCGGTAGACCACGACGTTCGAAAGCGCCTGAACCTGGACCCGCACATATTCGCCCGCAAAGCTATTCACGAGGGCTGTCGCGAGAAGAACTTGCTGATCACGCTGGAACGATGCCTGTTTGACCAGTTCGCGCTCTTGGTCTTCCACCGAGAGATTCTTCCCGTCGCGGGCGGTCACTGGGATCAGCGACACCGACTGGAAGGCTCCGACGGCGCTTGCCCCTTTGGCCTCGGCGCGGAGCCGCGCAGCACGGAAGAGCCCGGCAAGTGCTTGGCGCACTTCGGCTTCAGTCGCACCCTCTCGCACCACGATTCTTCCGACTTCGTCACCGCGGCTAAACACAATGGGCTGCAACCGCACCGCACCGAGCGATTCCATCAGTTGGGTCCGGAGTGATTCCAGCGAGACGATTTCGTTGGCTAGGCGCTCTCGCTCGGTACGCACCGAGTTGATCTGCTCATCGAGTCCGGCTCGTTCGCGCTGAAGCTCTGCGATTCGCTGCGTGAACTGCTCTCCAGAGTTCACCAGTGTCTCGTTGCTGCGAACGAGATCGGCAAGCTGCTTGTCGAGATCTTTGCGCTGTCGCTCTAGTCGCTGTAGTTCCAGGTCTTGCTGAATCTGATACTGGTTGACTTCGCGCTGCCGCTCCTGTACCTGCGCGATGCGGGCCTCGAGTTCTTGCC
>JALHPH010000104.1 GCA_022842565.1 Fimbriimonadaceae bacterium | reverse complement strand
CAAATATACCGGCCGCGCCGAAGCCGCGGCACGCACATGCCGTAGCCAACACCAGGTAGGTGACGTCCTACAGCGCGCCCACGTGATGAGCGCTATATTGCGACTCCACGCTCCTCTGCGCCTGCTGGGCCCGCCAACCTACGGCTACCCTGCGATGACCGCCTTCGGCGTACTGTTCAAGGCGGGGACCTTTTCGCACACGCGGAGACTTTCGCATCCTGCGCGGCGAAGGGCGACCCATGAACACGTATTACGTGAAGCTGGTCGCTGGGACCTGGCTCGCAAAGACAGTGACCGGTGAAGCAGTATTCAGCGCCGAGAATCGCGAAGCGGCAGTCGAACTCGCTCACGCGATGCAAAAGGCGAACGATTCGAAGTGGTTCTCAGCGACGGAGGCGGCACCGGCGAGGTGTACGCCTATCACGGCGGCGTCGAATCGGTCACCCGGGTGCTAGTCGTGCCATAGTCCGCACTAGAACTCGGCGGCATTGGTGGACTAGCGCTTCTCCCTATCGACGCCACAAACCTTCTTTGTTATTGTCGCCGTGCGGCGCCAATCGAGGAATCCTCGTGGCAGAGAAGGCCTACGTCATAGAACTGGCTGAGAACGCCTGGATCGTTAGGAACCGGGAGGGTGACCCAATGCTATGCGGTCATAACCTATCCTCGCGGAATGAGCTGGTATCCGCCCTGGTTGCAACCGGAGCGCTGGTTCAGATAGTTGACGATCGGAGTATCCAGGAGCCCCCAGCGTCACCGAACATCTAAAGCCGCCAGTACGCGAGATAGGCCATCCTCATTCTTTAGCGACAAAATTGTCAGCGTCTGAAACGTCGCCGGCCTACATTCCCAACTGCTTCATCACCGCCTTGCGCTCTTTCTCGGAGCCGTACGCCAAAGCCAGCAGCATCTGCACCGGCTTGCCCGGCTTGCGTTTCGTTTCGTAGCGTGAGCCGCCGCTCTGCGTCACACCCACGCGAGACCAGAATTCACTTTGATTGAGGCCGAGATCGGCGCGAAGTTTGGCGTAGGGTTTCAATGGCGTATCTCCGAGTTTCGCGCGGTGTATTATGCCATCGATGCATGGCCGAGCTTTGGGCACGACGAAGCACGAAGGGTTGGGGTACACGTCCGGCGGATGCGAAGAAAGATGTGGTACGCATCCAGATTTGAGCGAGATTGCAGGGGGCAATATGCCAGCGACTAGTGCTGATTTGGTCGATCGAGCCACAGCTGCAGACATACCTCGGATCGTCGAAATGAAGTTCGCCATGTTCGTGGAGTCGGGTCGTGGCCACCTCTTGCCAAGGAACGCGCGAACCATGATTTGCGAGGATTACGAGTCGATGTACTCGACGCAGCTTGCAACTCACTTCTTGGTCCGGCGAGAGGGAGTAGTGGTGGCCTGTGCCGGTGCATTCTTGAAGTCCGATCTACCCTACCGGTATTACTCGCCGTCTATGTACGGATTCATTGGAGACGTCTACACCGTTCCCGCTGCGCGAGGTGCTGGGTTAGCGCTCTTATTGAGCAATGCGGCACTCGCCTGGTTACAGTCTAAGGGCGTCCGCAGCGTGCGCCTGCTTGCGAGCGAGTTCGCTCGCCCCATGTGCGCAGCGATGGGGTTCAAGCCCTCCGATCAGATGGTTCTACACTTTGCAGTAGATAGTGAACGCCTCGCGAGCACGACGTAACCGGTGCATCGTGCCGGGTACCCACCAGCGGTGCTGGCCGGTACCCTCCGCGCTGCGACTCAAGCACAACCTTATGCGTAGCTGATCATGGCGCGGCAATGTGCAATTTTCGATCTCGACGGTACTTTGGTGGACAGCGAGTTGCTGAACAACCAAGCGTTTGTCGACTTGCTGCCCGATATCACGGAAGGCGTGGCAGGTCTGGCTGCGAGATACCGCGGAAAGAAGCTTGCCAAGATACTTGGCGACATTGAATTGCGGTTGGGAAGGTCCCTTCCGATGGATTTCGAGAGTCGCTACCGGGGGCGCGTAGCGCAGCTATTTACATCTGAGCTTGCGCCGACGCCTGGCACGGTGGAAATTTTGGAGGAGTTTTCGTTTTCGCGTTTCGTGGCATCAAGTGCACCGATGCAGAATATACAGCAGGCGCTCGACGTGAGTGGTCTTGCGAGCCACTTCTCCGACAATCTTTACAGGTCCTACGACATCGGCTCTTGGAAGCCGGACCCAACCCTTTTTCTCCACGCCGCAGACCGAACGGAATTCCTGCCAAGGCAGTGTGTGGTAATTGAAGACAGTGATGTGGGGGTGGAGGCGTCGCTAGTAGACATTGCGATTCAAGATAGTGAAGTCGACCACACGCGAGAGGTTGGATGAATATGCCATTTTGAAAAATGGTGTCGCCAGGTCACCATTACTATCCTGGCAAATTGCAAGCGGGAGACCATCATGAGCGACCTACGTCCTCACGCAACGCGTCTTATGACAATAGCAATTGCCGCACAGTTAGTGTCCGGATCGGTTTCTGCCGTTACGCTGGATAACTCCGGCTTTGAGTCGCCAAATGTTGGCGCAGATACATTCTACGCGTTCCAATATGGCCCGATCGGCTATGGTTGGGACTTTCCAGCGGGCTCTGGTATCGCTGGAAACAGCAGCGGCTTCACTGCGGGCAATCCAACCGCTCCAGAAGGCATACAGGTTGCATTCGTCCAAATGAATGGAAGTATGAGTCAGGACTTTACGGTTGGCGCTCCAACAACTTTGTCGTTCAGTTTTCTCGCAGCCCAACGTGCAACCGGAACGGTATCTGGTCCATTACCAAATATTCAGGACTTCGACGTGTACATTGATGCAGTTCATGTCGGGTACTTTTTTCCAACCACAACAACTTATCAGACCTATTCCACGGCCCCCGTCAGCCTCTTTGCTGGCTCACATACCTTAAGTTTTCTTGGGCGAAATACTGACGGTCGAGACAATACTGTTCTGATCGACGCGGTGAGCGCAGTTCCCGAGCCGGGGATCGGTGTGCTCATCGTGGCCGGGTCTGTGATCCTTTTGCTGAGCGCGCGTCGGCGTGAGGGTACTCATGCCTCGGGCGGTGCGGGCGACGTCTAACGACTAAGGTTAGATCGTGATCGCGAAAGCGAGCCACGATCTGAACCGATGGTTGGACGATCCCGGGAATCGAGCCTTGCTGCTCGATTCTTAGAGAAGATATCTTTGTGGTGATGATTACGGCATGTCCGGATGGCGGAGATGCTGTTGACCGCTGGCGGGTCGCGCGTTTGGCCTGGTTTGGCCGTGAATGCGCTTTTCGGTCGTTTTTCGTCGGATGGTGGTCGAGTGTGTCCCTCAGCTTTCGGACACTGATGTCCGTTGCTCTCGGCGCTGCAGGTCGGCTACACGCTCAGGCGGCTCCTGCGCTCGGTATCGGTACATCGAGCGGTACCGAAGTGGATGGTCGAAGCCTGGTGCGCATGATCGTCATCGCCGCCCCGCAGCAAGCGCATCGTATGGCGGCGCGCAGTTTCGTCGGCGGCGGCGCCGGATCGATCTTCAGCAGCCATTGCAGCAGCGCGATGAGTCGCTTGCAGTTCGGATGAAGGAATCCGAAGTTTCGTGCGCGCCGAAAGTGCTTGGGCAGGACGTGCTGGACGATGAGCCACAGGAAGTGGGCGCCGGTGACGGTTCGGAGCTGATCGTGTCCGGTCTTGGCGTCGCGGTATCGAAAGGATACGTGCTGCTCGTCGTACGCGACGGTGTCCTGCTCGCGGATGACGCCGCGGTAGAGGTAGCGTCCTAGATAGATGAGCGCGGGCTTGCCGGAGCCGACGTGCTTGCAGTCGACGACCCATTCGCGGGGAGTGTGCTCGGGCAGGCGAAGACCGGCGTTGGTGATGGCGTCGCGCATCTTGGCGCGAAAGACCTTGGCGAGGGCCTCGTGGTTGAACAGGTACGCCCGTTTGGCTGAGGGGCGCACCTTGGTGCGCCATTGTCGACGTTCGGGGTCGACGGCGGCGGCGGGCACGATCAGATGCGCGTGGGGATGGAAGTCCTGCCTGCGATTATTGGTGTGTAGTACCGCAATGGCGCCCGCCAGGCCGCGCAGCTTCGGATCGTTGCGGCTGAAGGTGCGCACGGTGTCCCAGGCGAAGCGCAGGATCAGATCGTAGATGATGCGCGGATGAGCGCGTGCGAGTGGACGCCGTTCGGCGGGCAAGGTGAAGGTGATGAGGAAGTACTCGGCGGGGACGAGCCGTGCGAGCTGTCGGTCGCTCCATTGCTGACTCTCGTGGTGCTGACAGTGGGGGCAGTGTCGATGGCCGCAGGAGTGCGGTACCAGGCGCTGGTTTGAGCATTGGTCGCAGGTGGCGAGCATCTTGGGGCTGGCTTGCGAGCGGCAAAGTTTGATGGCCGCGAGGGCGTGGTTGTGCTCGGGGCGTAGGCGGTGGCGGTATTGATCGAGGAATTCGGACTCGAAGCGCTGGATGACCGAGGCGAGGCGAATCATTGGACGGCTCCCCAGGTGAGGGTGAAGCGGTCCATGAGGGCGTTGATGCGATCGATGGCCTGGTACTGGGTGCGATCGGTGAGTCGGGTGTAGCGTTCGGTGGTGAGGATGGAGTGGTGACCGAGGAGTTGCTTGACCTCGTTCAGATCGACGCCGGCCTCGATGAGGTGGGTGGCGTAGCTGTGGCGCAGGCTGTGCGGGGTGATCTTTTTTTTATCCCACAGGAGGCGATGACCTGGCGCAAGGCGTCTTGTACGCCGCCACGGTCCAGGGGCGTGGTGGCGGTGGTGGCACCGCGCAGCCCGGCGTGGCGGTTCGGGAACAGCAGCACTGGATTGCGATGCACGCACCAGAATCGCTGCAGTACCCGATACGTCACCTGCGGCAGGGGTACGAGTCGATCGCGATTGCCTTTGGCGTTTCGGACATGCACGCGAAGACGCGCGCCATCGATATCACCGACTTGCAGGCGCAGGCCCTCGCCCAGGCGTAGGCCCAGGCTATAGAGGGTGAAGAAGAACACGCGGTAGCTGACGATGCGGGTGGCGGCGAAGAGGTGCTGTGCTTGCTCGACGGTGACGATGTCGGGCAAGTGCTGGCCGCGCGGGGGTTTGATGAGTCCGGGAGCGATCCAGGGCTTGCGCAGGACGTGGGCGTAGTAGAACTTCAATCCGTAGAGGTCGAGTTTGACGGCGCTCCAGGAGTGGGAGTCGAGCAGCGCGGTGAGGTGATCGGTAAGCTGCGCTTCGGTGAGTTGATCGATCTGATGATCGAATCGCTCGCCGATGCGCCGAATGGCGCGGGCATAGGCGTCGATGGTCTTGGGCCGAAGCCCCTTGAGCTTCAGGTGCTGAAGGTGTCGCTGGTAGTCGTGCTCGAACGTCGTGGGGGTAGAAGACAAAGCGGACATGTTGAAGTAACCTCAGCGTCATCGATCGGCCCCTCGTGAAAGGGGATGAGGCTACATTGTGAATTCAGATCACCCGCCTTGGTTTCTCCGTAGCGGATTCGTCCAACAACCGCATGCACCTGACCGTCTCCTGCGGGTGGCCGCCGCTTTCGCCCGCAGGCGATGCTGAACGTTAGGGCTCATTAGACATCTCTCGCTATGATTGTCGTCTTCGACACAAACATCTGGCTATCTGAGTTGGGACTTCGTTCACCGACGGCTGCCGCGGCGCGCTTCTATCTCAAGCACCATGGCGCACGGGTAGCCATTCCTGAGGTGATTAGGCTCGAAGTTGAGCAGAATCTCACCAGCCGCTTGATGAAGCAAATCGACGATATTCGAAGCGACTACAGGCAACTACTGATCGCCTTCGGAACCCTTCGGGAGATCGTCCTTCCCGACGAGGAACAAGTTCGTCAGAAAGTTCCAGAGCTGTTTGAGTCCATGCAGGTCGAACGGATTGATGTGCCGTTCACCCTGGAAAGCGCCAGAAGCTCCTTTCTAAAGACCATTCTCAAGCAGGCACCAAGCCATCAGAGCCAGCAATTCAAGGATGGGATTCTTTGGGCAGATTGCCTGACCCTCGCCGCAAGCGACGAAGTCGTGCTTGTGACCGCGGACAAGGCGTTCTATCAGGATCAGACCTACTCAAAAGGCTTGAGCACAACGCTCGGTGACGAGGCGCATGGTCTCCCGTTCCAGGTCCGAGTTCTACCCGCTGTCGCAGACCTGCTTG
>JALHPH010000103.1 GCA_022842565.1 Fimbriimonadaceae bacterium | reverse complement strand
GTACGGCGTGAAAGAGCTTCAGGGGAACGGGAAGCTGGAAGGCGTGGTGCTCGAAAACCTGCAAACTAAAGAGGTAGAGACCGTGCCATTCGACGCCGTGATCGTGAATATCGGGTTCAAATCCTCGCTCGGGCCGATCAAGGACTGGGGATTGGAGCTCTTGAAAAACCAGATCTTGGTGGATGGGCAGTTCCAAACGAACCTGCCGGGGGTTTTTGCGGTGGGCGACGTCTGCACGTTTCCCAACAAGATCAAGCTGATCGCGACGGGTGTTGGGGAAGCAGCTACGGCCGTCTGCGTGGCCAAAACCATGCTCGACCCCGAAGCAAAACTCTTCCCCGGCCATAGCAGCGACCTAGAACTCTAATCGAGCTCGGTCACTGATTCGCCCACTTGTTAATCAGCCACCAATTCGCTTGGTCGTGGGGGACGAACTTGGGGTGCGTGATCGATTCCCAACTGGGCAGATAGCCCAGCGACCGATCGCCGTACTGCCGAATACGAACCAGGACACGTTCGATATGCTCGCGGGCGATTCGGCACCGCTCAATGTCGGCGAGTGAGCCGCCGATCCGGCGATGGGTACGCCGGGCCACATTGGCCAAATCGTCAAACAACTGTCGTGTAATCGCCAGCTTGGCGATCGCAGCCTCGGGCCGTCCGGCCGCGTATTCCACCCGAGCCGCCTCGGCGAGCGCCACGAATTCCACTCCCGCCCGTAGGAAAAGAGCCACGCCCTGCTCGGCTTCGGTCGGAGCGGCCTGCAGTGCGCGCTCGGCGATCTCGATGGCACGCCGGCCCCGGTCTTCCTCGCGAAAATCGTCCACATGGTGCATCCAAGCCAAGAAAGGATTGGATTGAAGCAGCAGCCTTACTTTGAGAGAGCTTCGAATCTTGGTCGGGGTAAAGGAGCCGCCCAACGCAGCAAGCTCGTCGCTCATGAGTTGGGCCCACTCGCGGCTCGCTCCGTATTGATCAAGAAGCGATTCCGACTCGCCACGCAAGATGGCACCACACCCACGAATCGCCGGGAAAAGCGTGTCGTACGCCCCAAAGAGCCCGCATTCCCAGGTCGTCACGCAGACCCCTTCCAAGTCCAGCTCGATGACATCGGCGTTGACCTCGCGGACGTTCTTTTCGGTCTCGGCGAGCTGGCACCAGACGGCGTTGTAGGTCTGGACCGCCGGACAACCGACCACCTTGAACCCTTTCTCCAAGAACTTGGCGGCCCCTTCCTTCACGCCGTTGAAGTATTGCCATTCAAAAATCAGAGTTTCAGGCGGGAGGGAATCGAGTGCGGTCGGGTGATCCACGAACATGTCGCCCCAAACTCCAACTCTTCGCCATTTTTCTTGCACATATCTTGCAAGCGGTCCGAAGTGCTCACCAAAGAGCAGGGCCTTGCCATCCTTGGTTTCGTCTCCGCCTGAAAGCTCGGCCATGCGCTGCTGACTTGCCAGCGAGACCCCCAGTTGCGCCGTTTCATCGCCACCAATGTGGATCAGCTCAGAATCAAACGCGGCGCAAGTATCATCTATGATTTGGCGACAAAGTTGAACAAATCCCTCGTGCGCCGGGCATGCCTGCAGGCCAGAAAACTGCTCTTCGCGGTATTGCTTGCCCTCTTCGGTGTAGATGAAGCCCTCAAAGTGCCCGAGCAAGTTGATGAAAGGAACGATCTGGAGAGACGGGAATTCGCTCTGCAGCCTGCGCATCATCTCGGGGGTCACGCACCCTTTGCCGTGGCTCCACGGCGTGCTGGGATAGGCGAATCGGTGTTCCAGATAGAGCCCGAGGGCGTCGTAACCCGACTCCTGAGTCAGCATCGCGAGTTGAAAAAGGTGATCAAGCGTTGGGGCCTGTTCGCGCGCCAAGTCGTAAGTCCACATCCTCAGGTTCATATCTATCGGAGTTTAGCTCAGAGGCTGTCGGGGTAAGGTCTTCAGGATGTTCTCCGAAGTTCATGCGCTCGTCGGCCAAGCTGGGGATATCGTGCTGTACGTTCACGACGATCTGGCCCTTCCCACGGCTTGGGATGGAGCCGCTCAGTTCCCTGACTTTGCAGCCTCGCCGGGCGAACTGCATGAGGCAGTGCTCGACGGGCTGCGGGTTGTCTTGGTGGGGATGGGCCCTCATGCCCACGCCGATGCATGGATTCCGACCGGCAACTTGGGCCGCCGTATCGCCGAACTGAAAACTCGTGAGGTGACGCTGCTCGGCGACGGGCTGGATTACGCGGTCATCGGTTGCGCTTTCGAAGTGCTTTGCTGGAACCCGAATACCTATAAGGGCACCGGAAGCAAAGCCAAACCCCGCCCCGAGCTGAACGTTTACCTGCCCGACGAAGCCGCCGTGATGGCATTTGCGCAGGGTAAGGAGCTGGGAGTGTGCATCAACCTCAGCCGGACCCTCAGCTGGACTCCACCCAACATCGCCCATCCCGAGTTCATGAGCGAGCAGGCTGAAAAGCTGGCCGCCGAAGTCGGCCTAACATTCCGGGAGATCGCCGGCGATGAGTTGGAGGAGGAGGGCCTGGTGGGCCACATCAACGTGGGCAAAGCCAGCGAGGTCGAGCCGCGCATGCTTCGGCTGGAATATGCGCCCGAGGATGCGAGCGGCGACCCATTGGTTCTGGTTGGAAAGACCGTGACCTACGACACCGGCGGCCTCAGCCTGAAGCCGCGCGAGGGGATGGTCGGTATGAAGTTTGACAAGGACGGCGGCTGCGCGGTCCTGGGCGCGATGCGGGCCATCGCCACGGTCTACAAGCCGAAATGCCGCGTCGTGGCGTTGCTTTGCGTTGCGGAGAACTCAGTGAGCGACGAGGCGTACCGGCCGGATGACGTTATCACTTACCGCAACGGCGTGACCGTCGAAGTAACCAACACCGACGCCGAGGGGCGGTTGGTGCTCGCGGATGGGCTCTGCTGGGCCGCCGAGAAAGAGAATCCGAGCGTGGTGGTGGATATCGCAACCCTCACGGGCGGCGTTGTGATTGCGCTGGGCAAGGTGTTCGCGGGAGTCTGGGCGAACGATGAAGGGGCCCTGGCGACCATGATGGCGGCCAGCGAGGCCACCGACGAGCGCATTTGGCGCTTGCCGCTGCACGCCGAATACCGAGACATGATGAAATCGCCGATCGCGGATATCCAGAACTCGAACGCCAACCGCCAAGCGCACCCGGTGCAGGGGGCGGCATTCCTGAGCTACTTCGTGCCCGAAGGGCTGCCGTGGATTCACCTGGACATCGCGGGTGTTCATGCCGCGGAGAAGGACCACGGACCGTGGATCAAGGGCCCCAACGGGTTCGGCGTGAGCCTGTTGGCCGAATTTGCTTATCGGTGGTCCAAGCGCACCGTGTAACTTGACACCGGAGGCAGGTCCGGGTATCATTCCAGGTTCGCGCGCTGACAAAGCGTGTGAACCATCCAAAAACTATGCCCCTGGCGTGGTGGCGGCTCTTCAGAACGGCTTGTAAAAAGCTCTCTGAACATGAGAGACGGCAGACCCCCAGAAAACGGCGGAGAAAAAATGGCAAAGCAAGCATTAATCGAAAAACAGAAGAAGCTCGCGGCACAGTGGGAAGTGCTCCATAAGAAGGAGCAAGAAATCCTGGCACTGCCGAAAGAGCAACGCGAACAGGCCATGGCTGAATTCAATGCCATGCGCCTGAAGAAGCGTCATTACAAGACTCGTCGTTACAACCGGTGTTCGCTCACGGGACGCGCTGCTGGTTACATCGGCTATTTCGGAGTTTGCCGCCAGGCATTCCGCGAGCTCGCTCACAAGGGCATGCTTCCGGGCGTGACCAAGTCGAGCTGGTAAGGAGGAGAGCAAGCGATGCATTCCGATCCTATCGCCGACCTTTTGACGCGAATCCGCAACGGTGCCCAAGCCCGAAAAACCACCGTTGAGATTCCAATGAGCAAGATCAAGCTCGAAGTTGTGAAGATTCTGGAGGCCGAGGGCTTCTTGACGAGTCACGAAATCACGACCGAGTCCAAGTTTCCGACCATCAAGGTCCACATCCGCTACGACAACCGCCGAAAGCCTGTCCTGCAAAAGCTGCGCCGCGTGAGCACCCCTGGTCTGCGCGTCTATCGCTCGCACGACGAACTGCGCCCGCTGCGAAGCGGTCTGGCTACCCGAGTGCTGACCACCAGCCAGGGTGTGATGACCGACCGCGAAGCCCGCAAGCGACACATCGGTGGGGAGGTCCTCTGCGAGGTCTGGTAAGCCATGTCACGAATTGGAAAACTCCCGATTGAAATTCCGGCAGGCGTGGAACTCCACGTTGAAGCCGACAACCGCGTGACGGTGAAGGGTCCCAAGGGAAGCCTGACCCAGAACATCGCGCGAGATCTTGCCCTGAAGCAAGAGGGCAACGTGCTCAGTATTGAGCGCCCGACCAACCAGTACCGCATCCGCGGCCAGCATGGCCTCGCTCGCACACTCATCCAAAACATGGTGGATGGTGTGACCAAGGGCCACGCCAAGCAACTGGAGATCATTGGTGTGGGTTACCGTGTCACTGCCGATGGCAAAGGCTTGAACTTCGCCATGGGTTATTCGCACCCAGTCAAGATTGATCCTATTCCTGGGATCGAGTTTGTAGTGGCCGCTGACGAAAAAACGCGTGTTCAACGCGTCACTGTCCAGGGCATCGACAAGGCGCTCGTGGGCCAAGTAGCTGCTGACCTCCGCAAAATCCGAAAGCCAGATCCGTACAAGGGGAAGGGCATCCGATATGTGGGCGAAGTCATCAAGCTTAAGGCCGGTAAGCGCGTGACGAAGAAGTAAGGAGAACGCAAAGAAAGATGTCTGTAAAAACTCGATCTCAACTTCGCGTAACGCGTCATCAGCGCGTGCGCAAAAAGGTCTTCGGAACCGCCGAATGCCCAAGGCTTGCGGTTTTCCGCAGCCTCAAGCACATCTCGGCTCAGCTGATTGACGATGTGGCCGGTAAAACCGTGGCCGCCGCCAGCAGCCTCGAAAAGGGCCTCTCGGCGTCTGGAAACGTAGAGGGAGCCAAGAAAGTGGGCGCGGCTCTGGCCGAGCGCGCCAAAGCTGCCGGTATCGAAAAGGTGGTCTTCGACCGTGGTGGATTCCGCTACCACGGCCGAGTGGCCAACCTGGCCGATGGTGCCCGAGAAGGAGGCCTTCAGTTCTAATGAAAATGCAACAACGCCACGGTGGCAACCAAGGCAACCGCCGAGGCGGCCCCGTCCAAGAAGGACCACAATTCGATGTTCGAGTCATTCGAACGAATAAGGTCAGCAAAACCCACAAGGGTGGAAAGACCATGTCGTGGTCCGTGCTTGTCGTCGTTGGCGACAATAAGGGCCGAGTCGGCGTGGGTCTGGGCAAGGCACGAGGCGTGCCTGACGCCATCCGCAAGGCGGAAGAGTCGGCTCGCAAGAGCATGATCAAGGTTCCGATGATCGGCACCACGATCCCGCACGAAATCCGCGGCATCTGCGGCACTTCCGAAGTGCTGCTACGCCCGGCTTCGCCCGGTACCGGCGTCAAAGCTGGTTCGGCCGTGCGACTCTGCCTAGAAGCCTGCGGCATCCACAACGTGCTCAGCAAGGCAATGGGCAGCCGAAACCCGGTGAACATGGCCTATGCAACCTTCGACGCATTCCGACGACTGCAAACCCCCGAGCAACAAGCCGAAACTCGCGGTGCCGACGTCAACGAACTAGTGCCCTGGCTCGCCAAGGCACGTAAGGAGGAAGCTGATGCTGCGCATTAAAGTGGTGAAGAGTTTCATCGGCCAAAAGCCGACCAATAAGATCACCCTGAACTCCATGGGCCTTAAGCGCCTTGGCGATTCGGTGGTGCTCCCCGACAACGCCTCCACCCGGGGCATGATCCACAAGGTCAAGCACATGATCACGGTGGAAGAAGCGCAGGAGAACACGAAGTGAGCCTAGAACACCTTTCCCCCAATGATGGAAGCCGACGCCCCAAGCGCCGCGTCTGCCGAGGCATCGGCAGCGGCCTGGGTAAGACCGGCGGTCGCGGCACCAAGGGCCAAAAGGCTCGCCGACAAATCCGACCCTGGTTCGAAGGCGGCCAAACCCCCATTCACCGACGACTTCCAGTGAAGAAGGGCTTCCGCAACATCAACCACAAGGAGTTCGCAATTGTGAACTTGGACGACTTGCAGAACCTGTTCGAATCTGGCGCGACGGTGAACCCCGACACCCTGATTGCAACCGGAATCATCAACGACTTGCAAGACGGCGTGAAGGTATTGGCCTTCATCAAGCCAGATCAAAAGCTGGACAAGAAGTT
>JALHPH010000102.1 GCA_022842565.1 Fimbriimonadaceae bacterium | reverse complement strand
GGATACCACGAGATTCGCCTTAACAGAAACGCCGTCGGGCATTTTCATACCAAGGGCGTGCTCAGCGGCCGAGAAGTCGAGGTGCTTGTCGATACCGGCGCGAGTTGCACTTGCGTGGCGATGTCGCTTGTGAAAGAGCTTGGGTTGAAAAGCACTCTGCACGAGGTCCGGGCGGGCTCAGCGGGAGGAGACCTTGACCAGTTTGTCGTTGAAGGGGCAGACTTTCGGCTCGGTGGCTTCGTACCTAGCCCCATCAGTATGGCCGGACTGGACTTTGACATTGTGAACGCTCCGCTCGTGGCTCAAGGGTCAGCCGCTGTTGACATGATCTTGGGCTCGGATGTTCTTGATGCTCACCAGGCGGTCATCGCCTACTCCACCAACAGTCTCTTCCTGAAGTATGCCTAGCTGGGCCCAGGTTCAATCAGTCCCGGTTCGCCGGTTGCCTTGAAGCATTGGGTGGCGGGTGCGCAGGTTTCGATCCCTGCCAAACCCGGGGTTTATGCGGTGGCCATCCGCGCCACAAAAGCCGCCACCGGCCAAAGCGGCGAACTGATGGAACTCGGCCGGGTGGTTGTTTCGTGAGCCTCAGCGCGATTCTGTAGGTTGCTTCAGCGTTCTGACGCTTGAGGCCGCCTTGCCTTGACCCCCATCACCGACCTAGCCCTAGCGAGAGCATCCCCCAGCCACCTCGGTGTCACTCTGCTTTACGCCGAGACACGGCAAGGACGAGCCAAGCCAAGGGGACGATGATGAGCGCGCCCACCCCCAGCCCGATGGCGGCGCCCCACGGGCCGTGCAACCACCAGCCCAGCCCCAGCCCCAGCATCGCCAAGACCACTGGCGCGGCACTGATGCACCCGCAACCGCGGTTTTCAGCATTCATGAGCCAGCTTTCTTCGGTGACAAAGCACCGATGACACCACTTTACGCTAAACCAGTAAAGGACGGGGCCTCGAAAGAAGCCCTAAGCCTCAGCTCCTCGCGCGGCGGCGGCGCAGGAGGGCGAGCCCACCGACGCCAAGCGCAAGCAGCGTGCCCGGCTCGGGGGCGACCACGTTGTACACGTGGTATCCACTAGAGGCACCCGCAGGAACTTCGCCACCAGGAGCGGCGATCGTGTACGAGTAGGTGTTTAACGGGCTCCTGAACAGGTCGAACCGCGAGATACGAGCTACCGTGGAAGCGGAGGCATCCTGACCGTATACAAACCATCCGCTATGCCCGGCCGTGACGGTGGGCATATAGTTGGCGATGCTGAAACCGCTCAATCCGATCCCGCCGAGCGCTGGGGTGATCAGGCTGCCGTCCGAAAACAGTGAAAAGCTCCCGAAGTTCAATGCGCCGTCGGAGGTCAGATAGGAAAAAGCAAGTTGATTGTCGAAGGAACCCGGATTTGAGGTAGCCGATGCCTTACCCATGGAAGACCCCGCCTGTGCAAACACGTTCGTCCCTTGCAGGCCACCGACGGTGAAGGTCGTCAAGTTGATGGACTGGACGACGATTTGATGATTGGCGTCGGTACCAATGGCGGTGTATGTATTGCCAAAGACGCCGCTGGTTCGCCAAGTGACACCCCCAGATAAGGGAACGCTTGTGACACTCCCGCCCACGATTCCGGTACGCCTTACGAATGAGCCCGCAAGCATGTAGATGGAATTGCCACTTTGATCCAGGGACCTACCCGAGTTCAGGCCGCTCAGTACCTGAACCAGTTCTCCGGTGCCGTAACGGACCTGCCTAATAGCGTTTCCAGCGGTACTACCGTAGAAAGCATTGCCGTTGGAATCTGCGGTGATAAAGAGATTGGATGAACCCGCATTGAAACTGCCCAGGCTCACCTGGTTGACCGGATCGTAGCGGTGGATTCTTCCATCCGACCCACCAATCAGCATCATATCAAACGATGCGGATGCGGAAACTGCTACGCCAATAAGTCCAAGGGCCAATATAAACGAGCACTTTCTCCCAAGCATGTTGCCATCTTAACAGAAACTTCCGAAACTTGCACCAGTGTAGATACCTAAATTGTTTGGCGGGTGCGACCCAAACATGGGGAGCTACCCGGTGCGTTATGCCGCCCTCGCGACTCAACTCGCTTGAAACCAGCCATGCCCCATCCCCACCATCGCCAAGACCACTGGCGCGGCATTGATGCACCCGCAACCGCGGTTTTCAGCATTCATGGGTCAGCTTTCTTCGGTGACAAAGCACCGATGACACCACTTTACGCCAAACCACTAAAAAGGCGGGGCCTCGAAAGGAGTCCTGAGCCTCAACCCCTTGCGCGGCGGCGGCCTCGGTCGGCGCGGGCCCGGGGGCTGTTTTGTTGCAAATTTCTAGCGGTAATGCGACTGGCGTGGTGACCGAAGTCCTGCTGCAACGCGTGTCGAGCGTGCACTGCGCGGCATACCCCGAGAAGTACCGCTCGCAGGGGTTTTCGGCGTGGGTGTCGGGCGCCCAACTCGCGATCCCCGCCAAGCCCGGGGTCTTCGCCGTCGCCATCCGCGCCACAAAATCCGCCACTGGCCAAAGCGGGGAAGTCTTGGAGATTGGGCGCGTGGTGGTCGGGTGATGGCATGGGCCTTTGGGTTGTGGGCTATCGGGGGCGGCTCAAGGACCAGAAACCTGGTCCTCGGCTTGGCCCGGGGCGTTGCCGAAGTGGGGTACCCGTTGGCTTGGATTCCGGTTGGGACGTTATGCGAGCGACCGTCCCGGACAGGCTAGCGGACCCCACCCCCGCGTTTCCGCTCGGCCTGGAGGTAGTCGATCTTCATGAACGGGTCGCCGCCGGTGCGCTTCCAGCGCACACGGCCCTCGCGGTCGATGAGGATCGTGGAGTGGAGTTCCATGTCTTCGAAGTCATCATAAGAAGCAAACCGCCGGGCGTTCTCGTGGTCCTTATCCGAGACCAACTTTAGATTAAACCCAGACAGCTGATTCGAGCGGTTCTTCTCGGGGGAATCGGAACTGATCGCCAGCACCACTGTGTCCGCCGCCTGAAACTTATCAAACTTCGTGTTGATCTCGGTCAGCTGCTCCACGCAGTGAACGCACTGGTCCGAAAGATAGAACACAAGCAAGACGTTCTTGCCCCGGTAATCCTCCAGCCGGACCGGATTACCATCCACGCCAGTGGCCACCAGAGACGGGGCCGCGAACGGAGTCCAATTGCTCGGGCCGATGGCATCCAGCGAGGAGGGAACATAGACCCGCTCGGGGCGCAGTGTGACCGGGGACGCAGTGGCCCTTAACCCCAGCGCAACCACCTCTTGCATGGGCTTCAAACCCGGGTCGGCCTGGCTCCAAACCGCCAGCAATCGCCCGGCGAAGTCCTTCGCGATATCCCGGCGGCCCAAGGCGACCCACGACTTCGCGAGCCCCGCGAGGCACCACGCGTCGTTGGGCTCTTGTTGGAGGGCTTCGCCATAAGCGCGGACGGCTCCGGCGTGGTCCCCGCCCTCGGCCAATGCATCGCCCAGTACCCGCAGAGCGGGCCAAGGATCCATGGAGGGATCGTTAGAGTAGGAGCCAGCGGCGCGGGCTTTGCGCTCGTCATCGGCGGCGACCCTCAGGAGCCGGATCCCCTCAGCCCGATTGCCTTCCGCGAGCCGGACGTACGCCTCGGCGACCTTGAAGATCGAGGGGTCGGGCATCGCCTCCTCGTCCGTCGGGGGCGGCGGCGTCATCTTATTCATAAACGTGAGCGCAGTTTGAAACTGCTTCAGCTTGACTTGCGCCTCGGGCAGGCGGTTGGTCTTGGCCAGGGCCATCACCTCCAAGGGCATTTGGAGGGTATTCATGAATGGATCCGGGGACTTTTGCAGCGTCGAGCCGTCCAAGATCTCGTCCCAGCGCTCGAACTTCACGAGCGCGCGCATCAGCGGCATTTGCGCCCAGTAGCCCGCTTCCGCCGGCCATTCTGGGTCCTTGGGGGAGTTGATCAGGTCCTTGGCGCCCTGGATGCTGTCGTTGGCGCGGCCCAACTGCTCTTGGATGTAGCAGAGGTAGTCGCGGTTGTGGGCGTAGTTCCAGGTCTCCCAGGGCAGCGCCAGCCGCTGGTTCATGTACTTCAGCTCCATCCTGGTGGAGGAATCCATGGCAATGGCGGCCTCGTGCCACATGCCGATCTTGGAGTAGATGTGGCCGGGCATGTGGAGGGCGTGGCCCGCCCCCGGCGCGACGCGGCCATAGCGCTCGCAGCTATCAACCGCCTGATCAGAAAGCACGCCGTCCCAGTTATGTATGCGGGCGTGGTGGGCGCCGGGGTGGTCGGGGGCTGCCCTTAGGACTTCTTGAAGCACCAGATCGGTGGCCAGCGCACTGCCCAAGCCGATGTTGGCAAAGCCCAGCATCACTTTGGCTTCCACATCGTTTGGAAACTTGATGACGATCTCACCAAGCTTGCGTGCCATCACCTCTTGGCGCTTCTTGGGCGGGCTGCTGAAGGTTGCGTCCCATGCTTCGATGTACATGCGCTCGCGCTCAGTTGCGGTGGCCTTCCGCTTCACGGCCTCATCCAGGAAGCCCCTGTGCCGCTTGGTCATCTCATCGGGGGCTTGGAGGGTAAACCAGTTCAGCCCGCACCGCGCCATGCCGAAGTAGACCATCGCGTTCTCTGGCTCCAGCTTGTGGCACCACCGGAAGCTCCGCTCGGCTTCTTCGAACCAGAAGCTCTGGAGCAGGGCATTGCCCTGGTCGTACCATCTCTGGACCTCAGGGTTCCGGGTCGAGATAGGGAAGGGGGCCCGGCCGATGCCCTTCATCTCCCAGGGGCGGCTGCGCAGTCCGGCGTCAAAGGCGGTGCCGTGCTTGGACTGCCCGTGTTTGCCTCCATCGGCGAGGATCGCGCTACTTCCGATGGAGAGCGTGATGACAAGAGCTAGAATTCGCGCGAAGCCCATGCGGCATCTTAGCACATGGGTGGTGGCGAAACCCTCTAGCAGTTGTTTTTCGTAAGTGGTTTGTGACGGCAGATCGCAAACAGTGTTGAGTTGCCAGGAAAGCGCTTCGAGGAACTATGTTGACTGTGGAGACGGTGGTCAAGGGTTGAAGATCACATTTAATCAACAGATGTAAGCAGAAAGTATGCAAAAATGCCCCTCCTCGGTACACAAAGTGCACGAGGAGGAGCAAAGAACAAGATTATTCGCCAAAGGAGCCGAAGTTCGTGGCCAAGATCGAGAAGTCAGCAGGACCAACTTCACCATCATCATTCAAGTCGGCCGCATTCGTGTAGTTCGGATCTCCATCGAAGCTCCCAAACGCCACGGCGAGCAGCGCGAAGTCGGCTGGGCCAACCTCATTGTCGTTATTGATGTCGCCATTCAAGAAGACCATGTACGGTAAGTAGCCTGCTTGATCGGTAACAGTCATGGGTGTTCGTCGACTGAGAAAGTGATCAGGCTTCACCACAACTTCGACATCTCCACGTGCGTTGGTATACGTGCTAAAGCGACCGGCATCCGTCATCCCAACAAGCTTAGTTTCGAAGATTGAGCCGTTTCTCAAAATGGTGACTGTCACGGGTACACGGCTTCTGGGGACCGATGTGTCGGAGAGTTCAGCAAATCCCAGTAGAGCGCCCCAGAGCGTCACGTCAGCGGCCACGAAGTTTGTGGTCGTCGAGGGATCACCGGACTCGCGATTATCGCGCCCACCAGAAACATACAGGGAGTACATAGTTCCAGGTGTAAGCGTAACCGGAATCGTTGATTGTCCAGCAAACGGATTAGCTCTCCAAATCTCGGCATTCAGCGTCACATTGAACAGGAGAACTGAGTTCCAGTCCGTCGGACCAGATTGAGTGAACTGACCATAGGCATTTAAGTAGGCGTTCAGGGGCTCGGACACCATAAAGGTATATCGGGAGCCGCCAGTTACCCGGGCTCGGCCATTCATGTTCGTGGTGACTTGAATCCCAACATGTGCGGCCGTTGCAAAGCCATCACCAAAAGTAGTGCCGTTTCCGTTCTCGTCTGAGGCATGGCAGAAACGCATAAAGGAGTGGCATTTTCCTGCTAGTGAGAGCCACTCGGGTCCAAGGATGCTAGGTGGGCCGGTCACGGTCTGGACCAAGTAGTGGTCAGACGCATATTCGTAAGGAATCATCGATGCCGTCGCAGAGGCGGCCATCAGTGAGACAATTGCTAAACTGAGGCATCGCGCTTTCATGGGGATTGCTCCTCTCTGGGCACCCGGCGCTTTGGTTTTTGATTAGGAACACCAAACTCAACCAAGCCCCGGTGTCCTTGTATTCATTATACAACAGGGATGGGTTTGCACCATAATGGTTATGAAATGGAAGTAGAAATCGTCTTTTGCTTGGCCTGAAACTACACTGATCGGGCGACCAGTTTGGCCGCCAACCT
>JALHPH010000101.1 GCA_022842565.1 Fimbriimonadaceae bacterium | reverse complement strand
CCGGTGGCGAGCATGATTCTGGCCATCCAGTCGAGGTGTTGATCCGTGATGATCTGCTCAAGGCCGTACCACTTTCTCAGCGGAATGGCAAAGGTCAGCACCATGGCGAAACCGGCGAACACGGCACCTGCCACGAAGTACGGCGGGAAGATCGTCACGTTCCAGCCGGGCACGATGGACACCGCAAAGTCGAGGGACACGATGGAGTGCACTGAAAGCACGAGCGGGGTGCTGAGACCGGCCAGAATCAGATAAGCCTGCTCGTAGCGGTGCCAGTGCTTGGCCGATCCCCGCCAACCCAGCGCCAACACAGCCCAAATCTTCGCGACCAGTGGTTTCTTGGTCCGGTCGCGCATCGTCGCGAAGTCAGGAATGAGGCCGATGAACCAGAACAGAGCCGAGATGGTGATATAGGTGGTCACCGCGAACACGTCCCAGACCAGCGGCGAGCGGAACTGCGGCCACATCTGAAGGACGTTCGGATACGGGAACAACCAATAGGCCACCCAAGGGCGGCCAGTGTGCAGCAGCGGATAGAGACCCGCGCACATGACCGCAAAGATGGTCATCGCCTCCGCAAAGCGGTTAATGGAGTTACGCCAGTTCTGCCGGACCAGCAAGAGGACCGCTGAAATCAGCGTTCCCGCGTGACCAATACCGATCCACCAAACGAAGTTGACGATATCGAAGCCCCAGCCCACCGGCTGGTTGTTGCCCCAAACGCCGATGCCGTTATAGACCAGCCAAGCGAAGGAGACCAGCAGCATGTTGGCGCCCAGAAAGCCGATGGCGATCATGACGTACCAGATCTTGCTGTGCTTCTTGGCATCCAGGATCAGCGACGTAACCTTTTCGTCCAGCGACGCATAGGTATGTTCGCCTGGCAGAATTTGTTCCAGTTCTTGAATTGTTTGCGTTGAGGCCATCAGACGGTCTCCAACTCCTTGTTGGGGTTTTTCACCATGTGCAGGTAGGTGAGCCGATTGCGCGTGTTAAGCTCGGGCAGAAGCTCGTAGTTGCGCTTCTTGCTCTTTTCCTTGCTCACCGCCGACTCCTTGTCCACGATATTGCCAAAGATAATGGCATGGGTCGGGCATGCGGACTGGCAGGCGGTGACGACTTCACCCTCCACCGGTTCCGGCTTCTCGCGCCGTCCCTTGCTGAATTCGTTCTTAGCGTTGATGCGCGCCGAGTTGATGCGCTGGACGCAGAACGTGCATTTCTCCATCACACCGCGACCGCGAACGGTGACGTCCGGATTTCGAGCGAGCGTCAGCGATTTCAGCTCGCGATACTCGGGGTACTCGGTGTACTTGCGGTCGTTGTAGTTGAAGAAGTTAAATCGTCGGACCTTATAGGGGCAGTTGTTCGAGCAATAGCGGGTGCCGACGCAGCGGTTATAAACCATCTGGTTCAGCCCTTCGTTGCTGTGGATCGTTGCTGCCACCGGGCAGACCGGTTCACACGGCGCGATTTCGCAGTGCATACAGGTCACCGGCATGAACTGGGTCTCGGGGTTATCGAGTCGGTTGTTGTTCACCGCTTCGCGGCCGCCATAGTAACGGTCGATGCGAATCCAGTGCATCTCGCGGCCCACAACCACGTCCTTCTTGCCCACGATCGCGATGTTGTTCTCGGCCTGACACGCGGTAACACATGCGTTGCAGCCCATACAGAGCGCCAAGTCGATTGTCATTCCCCATTGCGGGCCATCGTATTGGTGCTCGGTCTCGTCGTACATCGACATCGGACCATAGTGGTGAGCGCCCTCATGCTCATGCGGGTGCATGAACTCGTCCAGCGTTACGCTTCGAACGATGTCGCGGCCCTCCATCGAGTGGTGGTGCTGCGTCACGGCCAACGTCGTGCTGCCGTTTGCCCGCGCGACCGATCCCCCGACCGGCCCCATCGAAGCGGCCTGGGTGAAGAGCGGGTAGGTGTTGATTCCAGCGCCCTTGGCGATATAGCCATCTAGGTCGCGACCGCCTCCAACGTGGACCGTCACGGTGTTATCCGGTTGACCGAGGTGAACCCAACATGGACCCTCTACCGTGACGCCTCCGACGGTGACGCTGATGTGGTGGAAGTTATCCACGCCCAACTTCGTCGCCATCTTCGGCGAAATGAGGAAAGCGTTATCCCAGGTGAGCGTGGTCAGCGGCTTGGGCAGTTCTTGCATCCAGCCGTTGTTGGCCCAGCGACCGTCGTGGATCGTCGGGTCCATCCGCACCAGGACTTCCACCTCGCCGCTCAGCTTCGGCAGCGTCGGCACGTTTGCCGGGGCGGGGTTAAAGGTCTGCGCGGCCGCCGGGAGCTTGATCACTCCATCGCTGAGCGCACGCCTCCATCCCGTTTCGAAATCGGCTCCAAAGGCACCGGTCGTGCGCCAGTGGTTGACCATCAGATCGTAGCCAGCGCTGGGAGTCCCGGTGATCAGCGCTAGGGTCTCCGCTGGGCTTCGCGAGTCGTACAGCGGGTTGATGAGCGGCTGCTGGAAGGCGATGCGGCCATCGACGGTCTTGCCATCTCCCCAGCTTTCCAGATAATGCGATGCAGGCAGGTGCCAAGCACAGGCCTTGCTGGTCTCATCGTAGTGGTGGCTCAGGTGGCAGGTAGTTTCGACCTTCTTGAGCGCTTCGGCGAATGCCAGGTCGGCAGGGGCATTGAAGACTGGGTTGCCGCCCAAGATCGCGAGCATCTTGATCTCGCCTGCTTTCATGGCGGTGACCAGTTGGCTCAGCTGCGCGCCATGCGAACCCGATGCCGGGATCGATGGAGCTTGGTAGCTCACCAGACCGCCTTGCAGCGCTCCTATCGCGCCATTGATCATCGCGGCGAGCGCATGAATCTCGGCGGGGGCATTGTCGCCCGCCAGAACGACGGCTGCGCCGCGGTTGGCCTGCAGGTCGCCCAGCACCGCGCCGACCCACTTGGTCAGCTCGGGCGTCAGCTTGCCCGGCGTCGCCGGGAGCCCCAGACCCAGAGCAATCGCGCGGGCAAAGGCATCAAGCTCCGCTAGCGAAACTGGCACGCGGTGATCGGCGACGGCTCCGCTGATGGTGGGGGTCAGCTCCAGAGCGTAGAGCCGGCTCATCGTCGAAGGGTCATCGTCGATTCGCTTGCGACCCGCTGCCCAACCGGCAGCGTTCTTCAGCTGCGCAGGTCCAGAACCCATAAAGTCCGAGTCGAGCGAGACGATAACTCGGGCTTTCGCCAGGTCATAGATCGGCTCGGCCGGTGCTCCAGTAGCGAGCGCCGTTCCTTGGTAAACGTTGTCGCGGTGGTTCGGGCACCACTGTACGAAAAGCGCCTCTGGCAGGGTTTTTTGAAGTCCAGCGATCTGAGCCAACAGCGATGGCGAGCTCGTCGGCTCCATCAGCACGGCTATTCCTCGGCCCTGCTGCGCGGCAGCTGCGGTCGAAACCGGAGTGATCGCGCTCACAAAATCGGCCCAGCTCGAACCCGTTCCCTTCAAGCGGACCATCGAGGATCGGTCAGGGTCATACAGGTCCAGGATGCTCGCCTGCATGTGCGGCGTGCTCGCTATTTGGCCGGCTTTGGCGTTGCCATCCAGCTTGGTGGGGCGGCCCATGTGGCTTTCCACTTGCACTGGATACATGAAGCCGTCCAGCGGCATCGCCGAAGCGAATTCCAGGGTCTTGCCGGGAATGATTTCTTCCGGCTGCACCACGTAGGGCGCGATCTTGTGGTTTGGCCAAACAGGCGCGCGGCAACCAGCGAGGCCGGCCAGCAGCATGGAGGCGCCCATCAGCTTCAGCATCTTGCGGCGATCGACTTGCAGCATCGATTCCCTGTTCGGGAACTCATCGGAGACCCATTTCTCAAACTCGGGGGTCTCGGCAACCTCTTCCAGACTCTTCCAGAAAACACGACCAGACTTCGCCGAGAGCTTCTCGCGAATCTGATCAAAGTCCATATTGGGCGTGACGGGTGATTCCATGCGTGTCTTCTTGTTCTCCTAGTGGTGGCACACCGAGCAGTTAGCCAGAATCTCCTTGTTGATGCCGCGCTCCTTGAGGATGCGCTCGCCATCTGGGTTCGAGTTGCGCTGTTCTTCGCCTTGCGCCAGCGCCTTTTCCACGCTGCTCGCACCCTTCATTTCTGGATCCAGCTGATACTTGCTGTAAAGGTTAAAGACCTGCTCACGCGGAGTCAGGTCTGGGTTGCTCTTGTCTTCCCACATGTACTTTTCGGGTGCCTTGTGGCACTCTAGGCACCAGCGCATGAAGAAAGTGCGGGCCTTATAGGCCATCTGCATGTCTTGCACGGGGCCGTGACAGTGGTTGCAGCTAATGCCACGGTTCACGTGCACCGAGTGGTTGAAGTAGACGAATTCGGGGACTTTGTTGAGCTGCACCCACTTGATCGGTTTGTTCTCGGCGTAGCTCAGGCGCACCGGCTCCAGCAGCGGGCTATTGGTCCAAATCTGCGAGTGGCACGACATACACGTCTCGGTGCTCGGCAGACCGGCTTGCGCGGAGGTCTCGACCGCAGTGTGGCAATAGCGGCAATCAATGCCGAGTTCCCAGGCGTGGTGTTTGTGGCTGAACGGCACGGGCTGATCCAGAGCCAGGCCAACACGCGTATTGGAGGGCCCCCGTGTGATGTTCGAACCGATGAGAATCGCCAGCACGGGCAACGCGGCGGAAAGTCCGAGAGTTGCACGGGCGAGTGAATTAGCGCTGGGCTTAAAGAGCTGCGGCATGAGAGTTTCCTTCCTGCTCGGGGGCAGGCGTCGCAAGAGTGAGAAGCTGTGAAAATTGGGCGACTGGGCCTTGTTGCTTGAGGTGCGAAGGCCCGCCATGGACCATGCGGTCCGCGGCAATCACCACGAAAACGAGCGCCAGATAAACCATCGAGAACTTAAACAAACGAACAGCTTGGTCGCGGCTTGGAGACTGCATCAGCTGCCAGCTCCTTACCACGAGCAGGAGGTTCAAGACTCCCGCGAAGGCCAAGTATATCCATCCCAGCTCATTCAGGACGAGCGGAAGTGCCGAAATGAGTGCTGTCAAAATTGCATAGGCCGTGATTTGAATCACAGTCGCCCGCTCGCCCCGCACGACCGGCAGCATCGGAACGCCCACCGCCGCATATTCATCCTTGATGAGCAGCGACAGCGCCCAGAAATGGACCGGCGTCCAGAAGAAGATCAGAGCAAACAGGAACCAAGCGAGGACGCTCAGTTGACCATTCACAGCCGCATAGCCCACGAGCGGCGGAAACGCCCCGGCAGCCCCGCCGATGACGATGTTCTGCCACGTTCGGCGCTTCAGAAGGAGCGTGTAAATGATCACGTAGAAGAGCAAGCCCGCCAGCGCCAAAACGGCGGTGAGCAAGTTTGCCGAGAGCGTGAGCATGGCGAAGCTCATGGAGCCGATGACCAGGGCGAACGTCAACGCCGCCGTTGGCGAGATCACATGCGTGACGGTGGGGCGAGTGGCCGTGCGCGCCATTTTCAGGTCAATGTCCGAATCGATGACCATGTTGATGGCATTCGCTGCGCCAGCCATCAGATAGCCGCCCAGAGTCACCCAGAACAGCATGGAAAGGCTCGGCAATCCACCTGCCGCGATGAACATCGCCGCGACGGTGGTGAAAAGCAGAAGGCTCACGACGCGGGGCTTGGTGAGCGAGACGTACGCCTTGACGGTCTCCTTGGCGGAGAGTTTGGCGCGCTCCACAGGCTCTTCGGCCAGCTCAGGTGCCCGCGTGGCCAGCAAGCTCGCGCTCGTGCAAAGGAACAGTATCCAGATGGCGTCGGCCACAGCCAGGTGGGTGAGCTGCATCCACATCGGCGCCTTCAGCGCCACGTTAAGGAAGCCAAGACATATCTGGAAAATCGTGACGCCAATGGTCATGTTGGCGAGCTTTTGGCTGAGATCGCCGGGGCGCATCCTCACCGCGTAGGGCAGGGCCATCACTAAGAACAAGCTGGCACCGACGCTAATGGGCGGGTGAAGTAGTCGGAGGCGCTCCAAGAAATGCGCGTTCTCCGCGAGAGCTTGCTGCATCGTGTGGATGGTGCTCTCCGGCGGGAAGAGGGTATCGCCGAGTGCGGTGATCGCGCCGCTGACGATAGTCGCAAGAATGCCGACGCCGCCCAGGAGGACAATCGACAGCAATCCGCGTTGTCGGGTTAAGCGGGGTACTGCCCCGCCACACGCAAACCAGGCGGTAAACGTGAGGGCACCCAAAAGAACGGCCGTATTGCAATGATGCAGCGCCAAGACCACAGCGCGCTCAGGAGAAGTATTCCCCTCGACCAGCTGGAACCGAACCAACGCCGCGCCTATGGCGCACTCGATGATCCCGAGAGCCACCGAAAAGGCGGCTGCCGCTCGAAGCGGTGAACCC
>JALHPH010000100.1 GCA_022842565.1 Fimbriimonadaceae bacterium | reverse complement strand
ACACCGCTGGCCACGCTAAAGTCGGGTTCGAGGAATCGATTTCATTCAATCAGTGGCGAACTTGGTCTGGCCTCGCGCCGGGAATCGAGTGGATTTCGGCTGGCACCCTGCTCAGCGATCTTCGGAAAATCAAGCTGCCGGGCGAAATCGCGCGCATTCGCGAAGCCTGTAAACTGGCCGATGCCTGCATGGAGCACGCGCTGCGCATGGTGCAACCTGGCGTGCGGGAATACGACATCGCGCTCGACATTGAGTTCTTCTTCAAACGCCACGGTGCGAGTCCCGCTTTCGAGCCGATCGTGGTGAGCGGCGCCAACAGCGCCAAGCCCCATGGCCGCGGAAGTGAAAAGCCCTTGGAACCGGGCGACTTTGTCACGCTGGACCTGGGCGGCATGCTGGACGGTTACAACAGCGACATCACCCGCACGGTCGTGGTCGGCAAAGCGAGCGACCGTCACAAAGAAATCTATCAACAGGTCCTGCGTGCCGAGACGGAATGCTGCGCGCTCCTTGCGCCTGGCACCAATGGCAACATCATCGACGCCCATGCCCGAGCAGTGCTAGACGAAAAGGGTCTGGCGCAGTACTTCGGACACAGCCTGGGTCATGGCCTTGGGGCAGACGTGCACGACCCGGGCCGCCTGCACGAAACCGCCGATGAGCCCATTGTCGAGGGCATGGTCTTCACCGTGGAGCCCGGCGTCTATATAGATGGGTTTGGCGGCGTGCGGATCGAGGATGATGTGCTGGTCTCCGCCAACGGACCCGAAATTTTGACCCACTCCCCGCGCGAACTCATGGAAATTCAGTAGGTTGAAGCTGTGACACCGCTCACCCGGGTCGATGAGTTTCTGACCTCGCCGAAGGCGCGTCCGTTTTCGATCAGCCTGGCTGAGGGTGCCCGCCTCGCGATCCTGGGACCTTCGCCGTGTGGGAAAACCCGACTTTTGCAGGCGCTGCGGGACGGCACTCGGGAATCTCCCATCCTGCCGATCGAGCGCCTTTCAGCGCGAGTGTTTCCGGAAAGAGCTCTGAAGGGCTTTTCACCGACCGCGAAGGCCGAAGCGCTGACCGCAGCGGGGCTTTGGGAGCATCGCCGCACTCCAGTCGAGGCCCTTTCCCCCGGCCAGAGGTTGGCTTGCCGCTTGTTGCCCTGCCTGGCCGCGCGCGAGGGATTGGTGCTGCTGGATGGCGAACTGGATCATCTCGACCTGTGGACACTGGAGTCCGTGCTGCAAACCATGGTCGCGCCCAGCCGAACCGCTCTGGCGGTGGTAACCTCGCGGCCCGATGTGGCGGAGCAAATGAGCCGGATCCTGCTTTTGACTCCGCGCGGCTTGCGGCTGGAGGGGACTCCCGACGAGCTCCGCAGCTCGGCCGAGCCCTTCTCGGCGCTCATCCAGACCGAGACCACCGCGCTGGCCCGGCAAGCCTGCGCCGCTCTGCAATTGCAGGTTATGGAAGACGGCGAGAACCTACGGATCGCGCTGGATGGCGGCCTGGAGGACGCCGCGCGGCTGGCGCTGCACGGCTATGCCGCGCTGGACGCCATTACCATTCGCCGCCCGACCCTGGGTCAAGTACTGCGCGAACGCGGTCCCTCTTAGCGGAAGTTTACAAACTCGACCGGCTGGTCTAGCTCCATCGCCTTCACCAGCTGCATCGTTTTCTGAAGGTCATCCTTGCTCTTTCCGGTGATGCGCAGCTCCTCGCCCTGAATTTGGCTGGTGACCTTGATGCCGCTATCGCGGATGGCTTTGCTGATGGTCTTGGCCATCTCCTGCGAAATTCCGTTCTTGAACTCCACTTTTTGGCGGACCGAAAGCCCGCTTGCCGGCTCTTCTTTGCCGAACTCAACAAAGCGCGTGTCGATGTTGCGCTTAATGAACTTGCTGAGAAGGATGTCGCGAAGTTGGGCGAGCTTGCCTTCGTCGCCTGCATGCAATTCAATTTTCTCTTTTTCGAAGTCGATTTCGGAGTTGGTGCCCTTCAGGTCCCAGCGGTTCATCAGCTCCTTTTGGGCTTGGTCCACTGCGTTGCGGACTTCCTGCTGGTCCACGCGCGAAACGATGTCGAACGAAAAGCTTGTTGCAGCCATGATTGGCATTTTACCGTTTGGACGGATTTAGCCCATGAGGGCGCGGGCGTTCTGAAGCGAGCGCGGGACGGCGGTTCGTGCGTCCTCCGAACCCTCATATTCGAGGTTTAACCATTTGGTGAATCCTCCAGCTTTCAGGACCTCAATGCACTCACCCAGGTTCACTTCACCCTCGCCAAGAGCCGTGCCGCGGTAACGTTCGCCAGTCAGCGAGGTGTAATGGCCCTCCGGATCGTCAGGTGTCGTGCGTGCAAAATCTTTAAAGTGAACCATTTGGGCAAATGGGGCCACCGCCTTGATTGCTTCGTGACTCGGTTGGTTTACCAGCAAGAAGTTTCCGGTATCCGGGTTGGCTCCCAGCGCCTCGCTGCCACTGTGTTCGCGCACTTCGTCAATGATCTTTCGAACCTGGTCGGAGCGACCGGCCAACTTGCCATGGTTCTCGAGCGCCAGCTTCACGCCCACCAAATCAGCATAAACCGAAGCGTGACTGAGCCCCTCTACGATCCACGGAAGCGCCTCGTCGGGGGTGATATCCTCGTTCACATCACCCGCGAAGACCCGCACAACACCTGCGCCATAGAACTCGGCTTCGTCGATGCCGAATTTGATCTTATCGAGCTCCTCGAGTCGTGCTTTCGGATCGCGCTTGGCGAAGTTCTGACTGACTGAGAACACTCCCACCGGCAAACCAGTTTCCTGCAGCGCCAGGAATGCATCGTTTCGTTCGAGGTCGATATCTCGTTCACGGTAGAAGACATCGAGCAGCTCGACTCCCTCGGCGCCGACTCGCTTTGCTTCGTGAATGAAATCCGCTACGCCCTTGATTTCGCCCGCTCGCCAAAGCGGGAAATAGCTCCACATGCTGAGCCCCAGCTTCATCGGCGCGCCTGCGTGGTTTCGGTCAGGGCAAGCTCGGCGGTCGTGGGGACTGTCTCTCGGCCCAGATAGTCCTTGAGCGGGCCCATGAGGCCAAGCATGAAGATGGACGAAGCGGCGCAGGTGAGGGCGACCAGCTTGAGCGTCGGCGACATCGGTGCAAGCTGGACTGTGTGCTCGTCGGGCTCGGCAACGAAGGCAGCCTTCACCACTTTCAAGTAGAAACCGATGCTTACAATGCTGGTCACGGCCATGATGATGGCCAGCGGCGCGAGGCCGACCTGCAGTGCATCCATGAAGATTTGCAGCTTGCCCCAGAATCCGACGGTTGGCGGGATGCCAACCACCGAGAAACCGAGAACGACGAGCGTCACAGCCGCCCAAGGCTCGCGCTTCCAAAGGCCATGCAGGTCCTCGAAGCTCGTATGCTCTCTGCCGGAGCGAGCCACCAGGGTGATCATGGCGAAGGTTCCCAAGGTGGCAACAGCGTAGCCGATCAGGAAGAACATGACGGCCGAAGAATTAATCGAAACCGGGTTGAGCGCGTACGCCATCATGCCCACAAGCATGTAGCCCGAGGTCGCGATGCCGGCGTAGGCGAGCATTCGCTTGAGGTCGGTTTGGACCAACGCGACGACTGTGCCGAAGACCATGGTCAGGATCGCCACCACGTACAGGAAAGGCATCCAGACTTCTCGGAGCGCCGAACTTGCTTCGAGCACGCGGAACATGGCTCCGACGGCCGCGACTTTACTGGCACTCGCCATGAATGCGGTGACATTGGTCGGCGCACCCTGGTACACGTCCGGAGACCATTGGTGGAATGGCACGAGTGCAGCCTTGAAGCAAAGTCCGACGAGGAGGAATCCGAGGCCGAAAGTGAGTAGCGTTCGGACCATCGGCGAGTCGCTCGCTGCAGCCAACGCAATATTGTCGAAATGAAGCCCGCCTGTCGCGCCAAAGACCAGCGCCATTCCGTAAAGCAGCAATGCCGAGCCGAATGAGCCTAGCAAGAAATATTTGATGGCTGACTCTTCGGACTTGGGCTCTTGTTTGCTAAGGCCAGCCAGCACGTAGAGCGCGATGGAGAGTACTTCTAGCCCGATGAAGAACATCAGGAGCGACTTAGTGCCGACCATGATGAGGCCACCCGTGGCGCACCAGAGCAGCATCGGATAGAACTCACCGAACGGGATTCGCTTCTCTCGCAGGTACTCCTCGCTGAATAGGACCGTGAGGAAGGTCATCAGCAGGATGAGTAACTGCAGGACCATTCCGAAGCGGTCCCGATAAACCATTTGGTTAAAGCTCTCCAGGGTCGGCGCTTGAAGCTGGATGACCAGCACCGCAGCGGCGCCGGCGATGCTGGCGAGCGAGACGCCGATGATGGGGCCGTTATCGCGCCCGCCTCGGAACATCTCGGTAAGTAGCGCAACCACGCCGCCAAGGCCCAGGACGATGACGGGCATGATGGACCACCAATCGATGACAGGGAAGGGAAATACAAACGAATTCATCGTGCTACCTGGGTGAGGCTGGGAAGGCCGACGGGTGTGTAGTGCAGGTCGTGTTCGGCGTCGGGCCCGAAAGTGATTCCGCCACGGAGGGCCTTAAATTGATCCACCGAGAAGCCGGAAGCGGCGGCATTCCAGCCAAATGCGTGGGCGGTCAGGTCGCTGATCGCGTCGAGGTAGAGCGGTTCTTCACCGGGAACGTACACCAGGACCAATCCCTTGGCTTGGGTCAGCAGTTCGCGGTCCAGCTCCAAGTAGTAACCGCCGTACTGCATGGGTGTGCACGCGGAGGCTCGCGGACCATCCAAATGGTAAAAAATGCCGTCCGCCCTTTGGGCGTGGGCATTTTCGAGGGCGGCGGATACTTCCAGTTTCAAAGCATCCAATTGGTTAAACCCCTCTTCTGGGTTGCCCTTGAGAATTCCACTGAGGTCGATGCCACGGGATTTGGACAAAGCGAACGGAGAAAGAACCTCTACAAAAGCAGCTAGGGCGCCATCTAACCATTTGGCCAGATCATCTGGATGGGTGATGACGGCGTCCCGATTCAGGTCGGCTGCCTGATCGGTGGGCGAACCCTGCAGAGCGGCAACGACTCGTTCACGTCCGGTCATCAGTGAGCCACCTCGTCGTTCTTGGCTTCCACCCGAACGCGCTTATTAAAGTACAGGTTTGGCTCGGAAATCACGCTTTCTGTTGTGAATTGGCCCAGGTTCTTCGGGTCGCGGCCCTCTGTCGTTTGGACCAGTGCACCGGATGCATCGATCTCATGGCGTGGGTTCGCCCAGCTCGGTCGCTCGCCAGGTGGGTTCAGAGCCATATGCCGCGTCGCGGTAAGCGCGGCTTCGGTGGGTTTCATGAAGGTATTGGGATACATTCCGCCCCAAAACATGAACACTACCAACGAACCGACCAGCGCAATCTCCCACGGCTTCAGATCCTTAAGCCGCTGGTTCTCTGGGTTCAAGTTTGGCCCATAGAACATACGCATAAACATGACGAGCAGGTAGACCGCCGCCACAATGACGCCGGTTGCCGCGAGCGCGGGGTAAACCAGGTTCAAGCCAAACGCCCCAGCCTCGCCTGCGCGGAAAATGCCCATGAGCGCGAGGAACTCACCCACAAAGCCATTCAGACCCGGAAGGCCCACGCTGCTGAACATGGTGATGAGGAACAGCGCCGCATAGATCGGCATTTGCGACTTCAATCCGCCAAAATCCTTGAAAAGCCGAGTGTGTCGACGCTCATAAATCAGTCCGATGAGCAAGAAGAGCGCGCCAGTGGAGATGCCGTGATTCAACTGCTGGTAGCTGCCGCCGACGATGCCCTCTTGGGTCAGCGACATGATGCCAATCATGATAAACCCCATGTGCGCGACCGAGCTATAGGCAACCAGCTTCTTGACGTCGGGCTGAACCGCCGCCACGATGCCGCCATAGAGGATGCCAATGACGCAGAGAATGACGATGGGGACGACTGCTTGCGGCAAGTAATCCGGGAAAAGCGGGAGGCAGAACCGAAGGAAGCCGTAGGTGCCCATTTTCAGCAGGACACCGGCCAGGATGATGGAGCCGGCCGTGGGCGCTTCCACGTGGGCGTCGGGCAGCCACGTGTGGAACGGGAACATCGGCACCTTCACCAAGAACCCGACAGCGAAGGACCAGAACAGGAGTGGCTGCAGCTGCATCCAGTTCCGCCAGAAACTTCCCTCAGCGATGGCGTCTTGGATCGCGATGAGGTCGAAGGTTCCGGTACCCGTCGTGTCTCGCATGATGTAGTAGAGCGAGATCATGCCGAGCAACATGAAGATGGAGCCAGCTGCCGTAAAGAGGAAGAACTTGAGCGCGGCGTAAGCGCGGCGCGCGCCACCCCAGATGTGGATGAGCAGGTACATC
>JALHPH010000099.1 GCA_022842565.1 Fimbriimonadaceae bacterium | reverse complement strand
GACATGGTGACAATTCTGGAAACGATGGCCGATTACGGTTCACGCGTGAAGGACATGGAGCAGCTCGGCGAACTCGTGCGCGGTGCTATCGCCCGCACCATCACCCGGCAGTTCATCGATGCCGACAACAAGCTCTACTGCATCACACTGGAACCAGTGCTTGAGCGCTCGCTTTCTGGCCAAGTTCAACAAACCGCCAACGGATCGTTCCTGGCACTCGATCCGTTCCAGCAAAACCAGCTGGTGCAGGAAATGCGCGATGCCGCCGATCGCTGCATGGCGCAAGGGCTGCAACCAGTATTGCTCTGCGGCACGGCGCTGCGCTTGGCCATGCGCCGCGCTCTGGAGCGTTACTTGCCGCAGTTGCACGTGCTGGCCTATAACGAAGTGGCGTCTCGGGCCGATGTGGAATTCTTGGAGCAGATCAAGGCTTCGCAGTTGGAGACTCCCGCTGGGCAAGCGATGGTGGCCTAGCGTTCCGCAAAAAACTGGACCGACCCCGGTTTGGGAGTCGGTCCAATTTTTTGCCAGTTGCCCGTTTACTTTTTCTCGGAAGTCGACAGGTTGTCGCCCGAAGCGGCGGTGCTCGTGTCCGTAGCCTTGGCGGCATCTTCGGCCGACATGCCAGCGGTGTCCGGCTCGGTGCTGGGGTTTGGATTATCGGCGGTTTGCTCGCCGCTCGGCGCGCAACCAGCCAACAAGCTACCCAGGGCAGCAAGCATCGAGAGAGTGAGGATCCAGTTTTTCTTTTTCATTCCATGTCCCACATGTATTCGGCCTTGTCCGTCATTTGAATCTGCGTGTAGGTGCGGTCACGGTGCCAGTTCGTACCGCGAGCCAAGTAGCCGGGGGTCACGTACTTCACGTGCGAGTCGCCGAAGGTCACGTTCGCACGGCCACGGTTGCGGATGGCGACCATGCCGGTGCGGCTTCCCTCTGCTTCGCTGGGCGGTGGCGTCAGCACTCCACCCGTTCCGCCGACGCCCCAACGGTAGTTGAGTGCGCACAGACCATCGGGTGTGACGCCAGTGCGACCGGCGGGCGTGCAAAACGGTGAAGCGACGATCTGGGCCATCCAGATAATGCTGGGGTTGATGATCCAGTCGAGCGAGTTACGGTCTTTGCGTGTGGTGAACACGACTGTCTCGCTGGGCTGGCCCGCGGAAGTGATGGTTTGGACAGCTGGGCTGCCGTCACCGGCCCGAGTCGCGGTCGCGGTATTCAGGTTTTGGAGGGGACCCCACACCGTGAAGGCGTAACCGTATTGCGGGCGATAGGCCCAAATTTGGCTGGCTGCCACCGATCCCTCGCCTTTGTTGGCGGTGATCACGGGGTCTTGGAAAATGTTGAGGTTCTTCGCATAGGGCTGCAGGAGCTGGCCCCAAGGCGAATAGGAGAGTCGTGTGCCAGGTGAGCTGCTCGGCGTGAGGTCGAGCGGCCCTTGGGTGCGGTTGGCATAAGGCACGGCGAGGTCGTTGACATCGTTGGCATACATCAACCAGGCGGTGCCGAGTTGACGCATGTTCGAGATGCTTGCCGTTGCTTTGGCAGCGGCCCGGGCCTGACTAAGTACCGGGAAGAGAATCGCCGCGAGGATGGCGATGATCGCAATGACAACCAAGAGTTCAATGAGCGTAAACGCCCGTCGAGATGAATGCATGTAAATAACCCCAAGGAATAATTCCTTAGGGGTTACTTTACAACAAGTTTTGCTTCTTTAGGCGTCCTCTGAAGGGATTTGAACCTAAAAAAGTCATTGCACGTCGAGCATGACGGTCACAATTTCGAATGGGCTGTATTCAATCTCTACCTGTCCGTCAGTGACCTCCAGTTCCTGCAAAATATCTTCGTTGAGGTCGACGAGCCAGGCTCGCCTCACCGGAACGGCGCAGTTGATCCAGGTGCGACCCCGGGTGTTGTGGCATTCGTAGAGCCGGACGATGAGGTTCGAGTGGTCCTCGGCTTTTTTCACCGACTCAATGATCACGTTGCGTGAGTCAGCGCCGACCAGTCTGGGTAGCGCGGTGAGGGCACCGCTCTGGTGACCGAGCCGGGTGGTCCGCACGGGGCTGTTGAGGGCGTACGCCGCCGCGATCACGTCGCTGTGGACCATTTGGTCAAAGTGCGGCAACACCACATAGCTGAACCGATGGCGCCCCATGTCGCACATCGGATCCGGCGCCTTGGGCGCCCGCAGCAACGTGAGACGCATCGTGTTTCCGAAGCAGTCGTAGCCGTACTT
The DNA here is from genome assembly GCA_022842565.1 of Fimbriimonadaceae bacterium. Taxonomy (GTDB): domain Bacteria; phylum Armatimonadota; class Fimbriimonadia; order Fimbriimonadales; family Fimbriimonadaceae; genus JAFLBD01. The sequence continues at coordinate 4,165 of JALHPH010000099.1, read as the reverse complement.
GCAGTCATTGATCAGCGCGACGCCCAGGTCTCCTTGGCTGAGGTCTGCCCACTTTTGTGCGGGCACCTCGAAACGGGCCATATCCCAACTTGTGTTGTAGTGGGTTGGACGCTCGACGTGGCCGTACTGAATTTCGTAGGTCGCACGCATCGAGTTCACGTTGAACGGGAAAGCGACTTTGAGCAGTTTGTGGTCCTCGTGCCAATCGATTTCGGTATCGAACCGGATGCCTGGAGTCGGCCCGAGGCTAATGCGCTGGCGAATGGTGCTCTGACCAAAGCGCCGCACGGTTTCCACCGCCACGCGAACCGGTCCTCGCTCCACCACCTCGAAGCTCTCGCATTTCATGAGGGCCTGGCCCTTCTCATAGATGAATGGGTCGATGTCCCATGCGCCCCAGAAATTGGGACGGTCGTCGAAAATCTGGAATACGTTTGCCACCGCGCCTGGGGCCACAAATTCGGTTGTGCGGTCATCAATGCTGGTGATGCTCGTGATATGGCCGTTGCCGTCGAAACGAACGGCCCAATTGTCGTTCTCCAGTCGGCGATCGCGTGCCTTTAATCTGGGACGGGTGGACGGGGCTTGTTCGCTGAGGTCCGCCACTGCGACAGTGCCGAGCGCCTCTTCCGGCGTGGCGAAGATGATTTTGCGCTCGCCGAACTCCTCGATGTATTGCACCGGCTCCAGGCGGTCGCCGACTGCCAGCGAGGCCGGGGCCTCACCCTCGGGCCACAGCATGCTGCCCTGGCTTGAGAGGCTCGCGTTGGCAAAGAGCGCGATGGGCTGGGCCATCCCCCCGGTGTTCAACTTCGCCCCGATGGACTGCAGTCCCTGCTCAATGGCAGCCTCGGCCAATTGGAACACCTCCGTGTAGTCGCGGCGGCTATCGTCGTAAACCTCCGAAACCGACGACCCCGGGATGATGTCGTGGAACTGGTTCAGCAGAACCAGTTTCCAAGCCTTCTCAAGCGCTGCAGCCGGATAGCTCTTGGGGTAGCCGTGGTCGAAGCAGCTGAGCCACTCGGCGTCACGCAGCAAGAACTCGCTGGTGCGATTAGCCCATTTGTTATACGCCTGGCTGGTGTAAGTGCCGCGGTGCATCTCCAGGTAGAGTTCGCCGGTCCAGGTCATGAGGTCTCGGCTCTTGGCGCGTGCTTCGGCGAAAAAGTCGACGGCGCGGCGCCCGGTCTCGATTTCGGGGAGGCCCGGTGCGGTTCGCGCGCGGTTGAGGTATTCCAGGTGTTGCTCGGTCGGTCCGCCGCCGCCATCGCCCCAGCCGAAGAGGTAGAGCGACTGATCGCTGCGCCCCTGGTCCTTGTGCTGCGTCACGGACTCAAAGAGCTGTTTGGGAGTGCAATCGCCGATGTAGGTGTCGGCGGGCGGGAAATGGCTCCAGATCTTGGTCCCATCGATCCCCTGCCACCAGAAAGTATTGTGCGGGAACTTGTTGATCTGGTTCCAGCTGATCTTTTGGGTGAGGAAGTACTTGATGCCAAATTTGGCCAGGATTTGCGGCAGCGCAGCGGAATAGCCGAAGACATCCGGTAGCCACATATCGTCGCAGGGGGTGCCGAAATGCTGCTTGAAGTAGCGGCGGCCATAGAGGAACTGCCGGATCAGGGCTTCTCCGCCAGTGAGGTTGCAGTCGGCTTCCACCCACATACTGCCCACGACTTCCCACTGTCCTCGCTGCGCGGCGGCTTTCACCCTTTTGAAGAGCGCCGGGTACTCGTGCTCGAGCCATTCGTACTGCGATGCTTGGGAGTGGCTGAACACGTATTTGGGGTACCGCTCCATAAGGTAAAGCTGGTTCGCAGTGGTATGCGCCATCTTGTAGTGCGTGATTTGCAGCGGCCAGAGCCACGCCGTGTCCAGGTGCGCGTGACCGCAGGCGGTGATGGTGTGCTTCACCTCGCCTGTGAGCGACCCGATCGTCTCCTTCATGATTTTTCGGCAGGCCGCGAGGGTGGCGTCGTTGTCGGCTTCGAGCGTGTTGCAGACCGCATTCAGGCCTCGTAGCAGAGTGGTGTAGCTCGGGTCGGTCTCGCGCAGGGTTTCCAGCAGGCTCATGCCAAAAGCCATGTCGTAGAGCAGATGTTGGCGCTGGGTGTGCACGGTTACAAGGGCGACTTTGCCGACTCTATCGGTGAGTTCTCGCCGGGCCGGGGGCGTGCCGATGAGCCGCACGTCCGGGTTCATTGTGTACGCCTGAATACAAAGATCGAGGGCCTCTTCGCCGGGTGCCTCGTCGTGCAATCGATAAAGCGCATGGGGCTCATCGATGCCTCGGTCGGGTGTGTTGTTGCGCCAGACGGTGCGCTCGCCCCCGAGTTCGGCAATCATGCAAACTTCGCGCCCGTGCCAAGCGGCCGGAAGCGCGCCCGACACTCGGAACCAGACCATTCGATAAGCCGGGCCGAACTCAAAACCCTGGGTGACCGGCTCCCATGGCCCTTGCTCGCGCGCTTCCTTCTCGGTGGCATGGGCGACGGGGCAGAACTCGATGTTTAGCGCGATCTCCTCTCCGAGGATTCGGTCTCTGAGCAGGTGTTGGGTGATCTGCTGGATACGGCGAAGGGTCAGGGCGGGGTGTTTCAGCATGGCTGCCTCGGGATCGCGCCTGAGTGTACTTGAGCGGCGTGGGCGTGCGAAGGGGCGATGGAAGGCGGGTATGATTATTAAATGGCTTGTGAGTGGCAAAACGTGGTGAGCGTGGCGCTGTTCCTGGAGGGGTGCCCGCTAGGGGCGGCACTGCCTCGGCGGCTTTGGCCGCAGGTCGTGCGCGAGCTCGGCGGGCTGTCGGCACTGGGGGCGCCCACGCTGGCGCTGCTACCACGGGCATGCCAATGGGTGGCCGAGCGCTTGGTGCGGCGGGGGTTCTTCGAGGCGGCGGCTTCGTTTGGGCACATCGAGCGCTTCGAATGGGCACTTGGGGCGCTGGATTCGGGGCGGGCCATCGGGTGCGGAGCGCCTGGCTTGCCGGCGGCTTGGGCCGCCGAGGGGCTGGCTTTTCATGCGCGGGGCGGGCTCGGCGGCTGGAGCAGCTTAGGCCATGACAATTTGGTGCAGGGGCTTGCTTGGCCCTCACAATGGGTGGCGCTCGTCGGTTCGCGTCGGCCCTCGACAGCGGGGCGGGCTTTTGCCTTGGCGGTCGCGCGATGGGCGGTGGCGCGCGGTTTCGGCGTGCTCAGCGGCGGCGCACCAGGCATCGATCGCTGTGCCCGGCGGGTGCCAGGGTTGGGCGGGCACCTCATTGAGGTGCTGCCCATGGGACTTGGGGCCGATGCCTCATGGGCTTTCCGCGAGCCGGGGCTCGGTAATGGAGCGCGAGTGCAGCCGAAGGTGTCTGGCGGTTTTGTTTTTTTTGAGGGCCGTGGGGCGAAGAGGAATGGTCTACGGTGCCATGGGCAGGAGAACGTTACGGATTGTGGTCTGGTGGAGTGTGCTTCAGGCCCTGCTTCGGGGAGCGGAGAGGAGGGTCCCGGCGGGGGCTCTGGGGAGGGGCATCTGAGTGAGCTTCAAGATAAAGGGGGTACCTGTCCGCTGGGCAAGGGAAGCTGGGCTCAGCTGTCGCCCGCGGGCCACCAAGAGGGCTTTTCGACCGCACTCGCCATGCACCGCAACCGGCTCCTTTATTCGGCGGCGGTACTGGCGATCGTCATCGATCCCCGCTTCAAAGCGGGGGGCTCATGGCACGGCGCGGTGCTAGCGCTTCGGCAGCGGCTCTGCCGGGTGTGCGTGTTTGGCGGGGTACCGGAGGAGGGGCCGGCGCCGGAGTTCCCTGCATCGATTCAGTCTCGGGGTGCTAATGGCTCCTGCAAAGTGCCGGCGCGTGGCTGGGGCAAGGTGTGTGGCTGGTGCGATTCGGGGTCTCAGGGCGAGTGTTTTCTTGGGCCAGTTCTAGGGCCTGTTCCAGCGTCCGTATCAGGGTCGATTACGGAGGCTGATTTTGCGGCACCCTTTGGGGAGCCCTTCGGGGCGCGCTCAATCGCATTACACAGCGCTTGTTCGGGTGGCGGAGCAAATGGCCCTGCCGTTCGGGCCCTTGCCGCGCTGGGAGCGGTGCCGGTTGACGGTGTGCACCAGCTCGACGCTGCCCTAGCCCAGCCGCCGATGCAGCCGCTCCTCTTTGCTTGTTAGGCGCGAGCGGGCCCGGGCCGGC
>JALHPH010000098.1:1087-6412 GCA_022842565.1 Fimbriimonadaceae bacterium | reverse complement strand
TCCGACTGGGAGCCAGAATCCGTAGCGCGCATCTGCTCCGACCGTGAACCTCCTTACCAACGTGGTGCCTCTGCGCACTTCGATGATCGCTCCGTTTGCGCTGGCATTGGGGGTGACGTTGCCCTCAAGGGTCGCCGGAGTGCCCGGAGGGACATCGCCGGTATCGGGTTGCAGCAGGATGTCCGCGAGCGTCGCAATACCGCTGCTTGGGCCGCTATCCGGCGTGAAAGCGCGGGTGAAGAAACCGGTGCGTCCCGCACGACCCTCCAGCGAAAGAAATCCGTTTGGACGGGCCGAATCATAGGCGACGTTGGCGAGGGCGAAGTTGCCACTGGCATCGCTAAGCCCCGATTGCCCGCCCAAAGAAACCAGTGCGCCAGGGAGTACGGAGTTATCGGCGGTGGTGCGGACGGTTCCCCGAACCGTGATCTTCTCGGGGCCGATTACGAGATCGCCGAGGTCGCGGTCTGCAGTGACCGCAGCAAAATCGAAGCGGAAAGTGACCGGAGTTGAGGCCCCAGCCGGGAGGTAGCTCACCAGCACGCTCGTGGTGCCGGCGGGTACCGCTAAGTTAAAAAATCAGTCGGCGGCAGTGCTGGTTGTCCGGGTTCCTACCTGCACAGTGGCTCCTGGATTGGGTGCCGCGCCATCGCCGACCAAGAAAACCAGCCCCGAGAGGCGTGGCTCGGTGGCGGGGGACCCGCCGCCGCCGCCGCAGCCCACCATGGCTGCGATCACTGCCAAGAAAAGCACCAGCTTGACCAGTAAGTTCAAAGCTTTCGGCTCCTGATATCCCAAAGGGCGGTGGAGGCGCGGGCAGTGAAAGAGATCGTGATGGCTCGATCCGAGCGCCATCGTTGCTGGGTGCCTGGGATGGTGAGGTCGATCACGGGCGATCCTGGAGTCGGATTAAGCTGCAGGGTGTAGGTTTGCCCAGGATTCAGCCCAGTGGCCGAGAGCCGCCACGACCCCGCGCTTCGATCCGAAGTGAGGTTGCGGTAGTAGCGCGTGTCGATGGTCATTCTAGGGCCACCAAATGCGGCAGGCGGTGGCTCGCTGTCTATGCGAACATCGAAGCCGCGCGTTGCTCCGGCGGCTTGGCCGATTTCAGCCGTCGCCGCAATGTTTCCGCCTTGGCGCAAGGTCAGGTCGGCGCGCCAACGGGCCGGAATGGGCGTGAGCGACGCGCGACCGGTGAGGCCAGCACTGGGCGGGCGCATCAGCAGCACGGCACCTTCGGGCGCAAGACAGCGGACGTAAACACCTGCGGCTGCTGGAATTTGAGTCGCAGCAACAAAGAGCCCTGTTTCGGGCACGCCGCTAGCGGGGTCATTGGCACCGCGCGAGAAAACGAAAGCATCGGTTCCCAGCAGGACGCCACGAGCGCCCTCGTAAGTTTGGCTTGGATTGGCTGCGTTGAGGACTTCGATATCGCCAAAACTGACGCCGACACCGAAGGGCGATCCGATGAAGTTCCAACCTGGTCGAAGCGCAACGGTGATCGGCTCGTTCCCAGGCGCAAAGCCAGAGACATCACGATTGAGCGAAGCATCGCGTCGGGCAAAGTAGGCATGACCAGGGGTCAGGTTGCCCACATCTGCGCCGAGTTCAAACCGGCCTCGCAGAGCATTCCAACGGGCTAGAAGGGCTTCGTTTTCGCCCAGCCCAAGAGCCGAGTAGGCACCGGTTCGGCGTGGATCGACTTCGGCCACGAACGCGCTCACTCCAGCCGGTAGGACGATGTTTTGCTCGGCGATGGCGTCTACGTGCAACTGCAAAGCGAGTCTTGCGTCCGTTCGATTGACAAACCGGGTCGCGAGCACGGTAGTGACGCTGTTCAGTGTTCGCACCACTTCCACGCGCAGATCGGTCAGCGTTGGCGCGCCGGTAAGATCGCCGCCAAATGCGAAGTTCTCCAACGGGAGGTTCCATGTGGTGCTCCCTCGGCGGAAGCGAACGGAATACGCAGCGCCGGTTTCAGGGACGATGCCAGTCACGGTGCCAAATACGGTTTTGGGCACGGGATTCGCTGGAGTGGCAATCGCGCCAGCAGGCAGCGTCACCCGGGCCAAGCGATCCTGTGCAGGAACATCGAGGGTCACTCGGTAAGGACTTCCGCCGAAACCGCCACCCGGGAAATTGGGTGCGACCGCGCCGTAACCCTGGAAGACGTCGATGCGGTCATCTTGTGCCGAAGTGAAGAACCGTGTGTAGTCCGGGCTCCAATAGATGGGGTAGAGCGTATCGCGGCTCAGGATTTCGTCACCGTTGGCGCGGACTTCAAAAAGGTGCGCCTGCACGCCGAAAACGCCAAAGTCGCTGCCCGAGAGACCATCGGCGATGGGGAAGGGCTGCAGCGCCAGTTTCAATCCTGGCGTGGTCGTGATGTCCAAGATGAACTGGTTGCGAACCCACGCTGCGAAGGTGAGGTTTTCAATCTTGGCTCCTGCACCCTGGACAGCGTCAATAGACTGCTGGCCCGAGGTCTGAAGTTGGGCGAGCGTCGGCGTGGTGCTCAGGGCAAAAACTCGGTTACGCAGCTCTTTGGCAAAGGTTGGGTACTGCACAGCCACCTTCTGCCATGCTGAGCCTGCCATCTGATAGCGCAGCAGATAAAGCCCGCCGGTGGAGCCGCCGACCGGAAGGGCAAGTGTCGCCAGATTCGGCGCGATGAAGCGAGTGGAGCTGAGCGCGGGCTGGTTGTACCAGTCATACAGCCCACCCACGCCATACGTGCTCGAGAGGACCGCTTCGACTTGGTCGGTGTCGAGGCCGTTTGGCAGCGCGCCTGGAAACCTCGCGATCTGGATCACCACCGAGCGCACCAAACCCTCATTCCAGGCATCGCCTGGGTAAGTGGTGCCGCCTTGGTAGGCAAGCAGGAGCGTGTGTAGGAAGTTGATGGCGACCACTTCGGGCTTGTAGCCCACCTGGTCTTGGTAGATCGGGAAGCGGATTTCGCGGTCGCCCGAGCCGTTGTCGTGCACATAGACACCGCCGGCCACGGCATCGCGGTCATTGATGTCGGCGTCGTAATTGCGAACACGAACGGTCCCCGAGATAAACGCGTTGCCAAAGAACTGGTTAATCGCTGGCTGCGCGGAAGTCAGCACATCCTGAAGGAAGGCTCGGTAATCCGAGGGGAAAGCGCGTGCGCCCGAAGTGTCGAACTGTAAAGTGATATCGCCCCGAACCCTGCTGAGCGGCGAACGAGAGGCCCCGCCGTCGAACCGGACGCTCACCGGCTGGGTGAGCAACGGCAAGGGGCGTCCCTCTGCCGCTTGCGCTCGGATCGCCGCCTTATTGAGCGTTGCGAAGTTGCGGCCAAACTGGCGGGCGACGCTGTCGATGCGGTCACCACCCGGCCCGCTGCTATTGGGGCCGGTGATGACGAGTTCGGTCGCCCCGCATTGGGCGATGAGCGCGCCTAGCAGGCTCGCCAGAAAGAGTTGCTTCATCAATAAATGAATTGTCCTACTTGACTGATGGTCCGTGATCGGTTGGAGTTCGCCAAGCCGAGAACCAGATAGTAATATGTCTGGCCGCGGACAAGTCCAGCGTTCGGGAACGTGGTGTTCAGCTGGGTGGTCGGGTTCGACTGATTATTGAGGATGGAGGTTACCCCGAGGCCCGGGAACTGGTTAAAGATGTAGACCACGTAGGAGGTCGCTCCAGAATCGCCGAACCAGTTGAAAACGATGTCATTTCCGTTCACCACAGCGCTTCCCAATCGAAGGTCGTCCAGTGTATCGGCAACCACAATGCTGCTTCGCGGGCCCTCGCTATCGGGATCATCCGGGAAAAGCGTGCCGAGCGAGGTTAGTTGGTAGCGATAGGTGTTATCGGGAAGCAGAGCATTATCGCCATCAATATAAGTGCCCGACATCGGCTCGCGGTAGAAATCGTACTCCACGATCACGCCGCTCGGGCCGGTTCCGCGATAAACTCCGTAGCCATAGAAGTCAACTCCTTGCAGCCGATCCCAGTTGATCTCGACCTCAATGGGGTTGCCCGCAAAGGTGGCGCGGGTTGCGGCGCGCTGCGCACGGTCGCGATCATAAAGTCGCTTGACTTGCTCATAGGCTGCCGCTTCGCCGGGCGCACGGCTGGTGCGCGGTGAAACCCAGCTGATGACTCGCAGGTTTTGGGGCGCGGGCAGGGTTGGGTTGCCGGCGTCGTCGAGGGTGAAGTTTCGAGTCAGTGTTTGGCCGGAAGAAAGCGAGATGTTCGTTTCGTCGTTGGCGTAGCCAAAGCCGCCGACGGACATCGAGTAAGCCAAACCCGCGACGAGGTCGCGAAGATCGTAGTTACCGCTTTCGTCGGTGATGGTTCGAGCGCTGCTGAGGTAACCCTGGGCATAAGCAAACACAGAGGCTCCGGCGAGCGGGCGGCCGAAGCGGTCGCGCACCACGCCACGCACCGATCCCAGCGCACTTACAGACCCGACGGTGATGTTCACGCTGTTTTGGATTTGGTTGTCGACCGTCCGCGTCACCGTGCGGCCCACGAACCGGGCCCCGGTGGGGCTGGTGTATTCGGCTTGGACGGCGATGTTGTCCTCGCGGACCTGGGTCAGCGTGTACGTGCCGTTGGTGCTTGTACGGGTTTGGCCGTCAATGGTGAACACCCTGGCATCTCGCACAGGAAGTCCATTGATATCGGTCACCCGCCCGGTAATGCTGGCGAGCTTTTGTGGCTCGGAGCAGCCCGAGAGGGCCCCAAGCAGGGCAATCGCGCTGAACGAAAGAAGAATGGATCGCGACATCATGGCTACTGGGTACGACGCTTACGCAGGGGGAATGTTTCGGGCCTAAAAATCGAAGCCCAGGACCAGGTCAAATCCGCCAAAGCGATAGGCTCCAGAACTGGTGGTTCCGTCACTGTTCCGGACGTCGCGGAAGCGATACGTCGCGTTGAGCGAAACACCGGTGAAGAGGCGGTAACTGTAGGTGAGGCTCGCCGCCGCATCGCTCTGGGCGCGGAAGCCGGTGATGGACGTGATAGACCAATCCAGTCCCAACAGCTCTTTCGTCGAGATGCGGTAGCCGAGTCCTCCTTCGAAGGTTGTTCCGTTTTGGCTGGTGGTGCCGCCGCCCGTGATGAGCGAGCTTGCGCGCAGCGCATAACCCCATCGCGGCCCAAGAGTTCCTTCCAGCGTCGCCGAAAGTGTCGTGGCGCTGCTGCGCACGGCGCTTTCGACGAACCGAGTCGCGCTCTGGTCGATCCGAGCCAGCGACTCCTGGTCAAGCCGGGCGACGTCCTGATCCTGGACTTCACCCCTGTGGAGGTCTGGGAGAACCTCGTCCTCAACACGTTCCCATTCAA
>JALHPH010000098.1:0-1077 GCA_022842565.1 Fimbriimonadaceae bacterium | reverse complement strand
TCCCCATATCCACCGCGGCTCCCACGCCGATCTGGTCGGTTTGAGTGTTGCTGCTGAGGCCACCGGTTTGGCGGATGGTGCCGGCGTCGAACGTGAATTGCAGCCGGTCGCTGGGTTGGTAGTTGGCGGCCACCCGAATGGTTTGCCCTGAACTGATGCCGAGCCCGATCGGGTCTCCTGTGCCCGAACTAAAACCACTGGAACCCAAGCCGATGCCGCTGCCATCATTGAATCCACCCAGGTCGACGATGCTGCCACTGTCGCCCTGGTTGGCCAGCAGCGAAACGGAAAGGCGGTCGCGCTGGTAGTTGCCGGTGAGCTCCATCAGATAGCCGGTTCCGTTCTTACCGCGAAACTCGGTCTGGTTGAGCTGGCCGCGTAGGTCCCAGCGAAGCGATTCGCGGGTGGAGGGCGCATCGTCTCGGCCAGGGCGTTCGCGGTCAAAGCTGACCCAACCGGTGGCGGCGTTGACCCCGGTGGTTCGGAAGCCCTCGGTCTCTGCGCCGACGGTGTTATCGATGGGCGCACGCCCCAGTTGGTGCTGCACGCCGTAACGGAACGAACCAGTTCGCAAGAGCTGCTCTTGGCTCAGTCCGAAGGTATCAACCGTCGAAAGACTCTCTAAACTGCGGCTGCGGCGACGGTTGTAATCGAGCCGGATGGGGCGGCTGGTTTCTTCGTTCCAGCGACCAAACGCGCCGACTTGAGTGACCCGGGCCGCATCAAACGAGATATCGCCATTCGAGGCCACGCGGCGCAGAGTGATGAGACTGTTCCCACTGTTGAGTCCGAACCTCTCTCGCGGACGCTCTTGAATGTCCAGGTTCAAGTCCACCGACTTCTCATTGCGGTTGAATGTGCGCGAATCGATGCTGACAAAGCCCGGGTCGATGCTGCGGACTTGCAGATTGAGATCGAAGCGCTTGGCGAAGGAGGGCGGCTGATTGGGGTCTGGCGGGGTGTCTTGCGCCAGCGTGATGGGTGCATCACCCATATTCAGGCGCAGATCGACGCCCGTCGCGCGGCCGCTGGTGGGGTTAATCGCCGACTTCAGCTTGCCTAGGGCGTGGCTGATGC
>JALHPH010000097.1:1087-6472 GCA_022842565.1 Fimbriimonadaceae bacterium | reverse complement strand
ACTCCATCAATCCTACGACCCAACCCTCCTCGAAGGGCGCATGTCCCGGTGGGTAGGGGGCTGATTGCCCCCCTCCCACCGGGAAGGGCGAGGCTCCGGGCGCAGAGGAGGGCAAGAATCCTAAAGGGCCCAAATGAAAGATAGGTAACTTCAGGCTAAACAGGACAACGGCAACCCGAAACAAGTCATTTCTTAAAGTACATATACACGCCCACCAGCACAAGGAAAACTGCAAACGACTTCCTCATGAGCTCAGGGTCTAGGCCGACCGCGATCTTCGAACCCAAGTAAGCGCCGCCCACAAAGCCGAGCGCCAGCACCCCGCCCTTGGGGAAATCGACCATGCCGCTCTTGTAGTAGTTCATCACGCCGAGCAGCCCGACCGGGGCCAGCAGCGCCACCAAAGAAGTCCCCTGGGCCATTTGCTGCGTCATGCCAAAAGCAAGCACCATCAGCGGCACGATGATGATGCCTCCGCCGATCCCGAAAAGGCCGCCCCCGACGCCAGCAACGAGTCCAATCACCGCACAAATGAGCCAAGGCATGCCCTACTATAGCAAGTTGGCCCCCCTGCGATCTCCGCAGAGGGGCCAATGGGGTGTTGCCGCCTAGCCGTTAGTCACCGAACTGACCAAAGTTCTCAGCGAGCTTTGCAAAGTCGGCAGGACCAACCTCGTCATCGCCATTTAGGTCAGCCAGGGCGTTGAAGTTAGCATCGCCGAGGAACGATCCGAAGGCGGCGCTCAAGGCAGCGAAGTCGGCCGGGCCGATCTCGTTGTCGTTGTTGATGTCGCCGTTCACGAGCTCAACATTAACGCCGGAGACATCGCAGAGAGTCAGGTTGAAGGTGCCGACGCTCTTGCGGAGGTAGCCGGGACCATCTAGGTAGATGGCTTGGTTTCCGGTCTCGTTGACCTTTACATTGAACGCGCCAGCGGTGAGCGGAGCGGCGTAGCTGCCCGAACCGACGGTTAGCGTCAGCGGCCGACCGTTGCCAGCATAGCCGTCGAGGTCAACGGTGCCGCCCACAAAGTTCAGCCAGGTTTCGCCGGTGACTCGGAAGTCGTCTGCGAAGATGCCGTCGTTCTCGGTGCTGGGATCGGTGATGATGCGCAGACCGAAGCGGACATTGCTGCTTGCCGGAAGGGCCGAGGAGAAGAGGGCCCATGCACTTTCGACGCCGGTGTAGACCGCTCCCTGAGTCCAGGCACCGCCATTGACCGAGCTGATGGCATAGACGTCATCAAATCGGGCCATGGTAATGTAGCCGTTAAAAGTTAGCATGGGGTCGCTGAGGCCAGCGAGGTTCAGCGCAACCGTGCCTTGCATGTCGGAGTTGGTGTTGGCGGCGTAGTTACCACCGGCCGAGTCCGTCCACGATTGGGTTGGCGAGAAGAACCGGGCACTGGAGCGAGTCCACGCGCTGGAGGTGAAGTTTGCGGCGCCCTCGGCATTGTCAAAGGCGACCTGGGTCACATCCACCAGGGCGATGTCGTCCAGGTAGACACCATCTTGCACCACCGAGCCATCGGAGGTGAGTCGGAAGCGCACTTGAACGTTCTGACCCGCAAACTGCGCCATCGAGACGCCGTAGGTCTTCCAACCGCCGCTGGAGCCCGTGAAGCGGAAGAACCGCGTCCAGGTGGTGCCGTTCGTGGAGAATTCACCAATCAGGAAGTCGTAATCGCTTTCGGTGCTGATGTTGGCTCGGAATCGCAGGCTCTGATTGGCAGAGACGGCGAGCGGGTTGGTCAGCGTCAGGATCGTGTCGATGTTATTGGCGTAATTGCCGGTCGGCGAATCGGTCCAAGACTTGGTTCCGCTGCTGGCTTGTGCCGTGGTCACGCCCCAAGTCGTGCTGTTCCACAGCGCCGCGCCTTCCACGTTGTCGTAGAACGACGGGACGGGCAGGGTGATGGGGCCGAGCGAGGCGACTCCGACGCTTGAATTAGCCACGTTATCGATGGCACGCACGGCGACATAGATGGATTGGCCAGGCGTCAGGCCGCTGACTTGAGCGGTGATCGGCGTCCCGGCGGGGACTCCGCCAGCAAGCGAGGTCACCAAGGTGGCCGAGTTGAAGTTGGCCGCCGTGATGGGCGCGCTGCTGGAGCGGACTTCATAGCCTGCTGCGTTGCCGACGAGTCCATCATCGCCCGATCCCTTGAACTGAACTTGAATCGCGTTGGTCGAGCGCTTGCAGACGATGAGGTCTGTGGGGTCGCTCGGCGCAATCGCGTCATCGTCGAGGGCTCGGGCCAGGTTCACGCGCCCGCCACTGATGGTGGTGAACGTGGAAAGGAGGTCCGAGGTGTTCTTTGCGCGCTGAATCGCTTGCGCGGCGGACAAGTTGGGGAAATTCAACCGGATCATCGCGATAACCGCCGCGCCGCATGGGGCTGCCATCGAGGTACCGCTATTCAGGCCATAGGTGTTGTTTCGCAGCGTGCTGTAGATATCGGAGCCGGGAGCTGCGATGTCGACAGTGGTGCCGAAGTTCGAGAAGCTGGATTTGAGATCCGAGCGATCGGTCGAAGCCACGAAGACCGTGTTGTTGTGGATATTTCGGATGGCACCGCGAAGGGTGTTGATGTTTTGGTTATTGTTCCCAGCCGAGTTGCAGTAGACCATATCCGCGGCCTTGGCGCGTCCGATGGCGTCTACCAGGGTCTGAGTGTAGCCGTCGATGTTATAGCTGACGGTGATGATCTTCGCGCCATTTCGCCAGGCGTAGTCCACTGAGTTGGCGAGCGCGCTAATGAAGTTGTTTGCGCCGCCATACATGCGCACGGGCATCATGCGAACGTTCTTGGCTGCGCCCGCGCCGCCGACCTGGTTGTTGTGGACCATGCCCACGATACCGGCCACGTGCATACCGTGCGTTTGGGTTCCGGCCATCGCCACGTCGCGGTCGTTGTCGGAGAAGTCCCAACCATTGGTGTCGTCGATGAAACCGTTGCCGTCGTCATCGATGCTGTTTCCGGCGATTTCGTTCGGATTCACATACATGTTCGCCGCGAGATCGGGGTGGGTGATTTGGAAACCGTCATCGGCCACGGCCACGATGATGGGGGTGGCGCTCATGTTAATGCTGCCGTAGCCCTCCAGCGCATCGATATCGGCATCGACGAGGCCGCCAGTCTGACCAGTATTGTGCATCGCGTATTGCTGACTAAAACTCGGGTCGTCTGGGGCGGACTGGTCGGGGAAGATCATGTTGTCGGTCTCGGCGTAGCGGAACCGACCGTCGGCGTTCAGCCGATCCATAATGGTGTGCAGCGACTCGCGCTTCAGGTGCGCTTCAGAGACGATGAGTCGGGCGAAGTAAGGGTTGTCCACATTCGGATCGACCGAAAGGCCGTATTGGCGGACGATGTTGAGTTTTTGGGAGTCGGAAAACCCGTCTTTGAAGGCAACCAGGATGGCGTTATGGGCATACATTTTGGTGATGCCGTTTTGGGCCATGATGCCGAGGAGAGGGTTGATGCCGCCCGTCTCTTGGGCAAAAACCCCTGAGCCGGTGACGGCGAGCGCAATTGCAAGCAAGCCTCCCTTCGCGAGGGTAGGCAAATAAGTTGGACGCATAAGTAGACCTCGAACACGAAGACGTGCCCGCCATAGTGGTGAGTTCACTATAACCCAGAAAGGGCGGTTTTGTGCCGCCCTTTCGTCAAATCTAGTAGCTGATCGGAAAAATTACGAGTAAGCCAACTCGACGATCTTTTGGGCGGCTTCTTGCATGGTTTCAGCAGGCACCAGCGAGGAGCCCTCGAGGAGCTTTCGCCCCGCCTCCGCGCCTGTTCCTTCGATGCGCGCCACGACCGGGAAACTGACCTGGAGCTCGTCGAAAGCGGCCAAAATGCCCTTGGCGACTTCGTCGCCCTTGGTGATGCCGCCGAAGACGTTGATCATGAGGCCCTTGACGTTCTTATCCATCAGGATGAGCTCCATGCACGCCTTCACGCGTTCGGCATTGGCTCCGCCGCCCACGTCCAGGAAGTTCGCCGGGCGACCGCCTGCTGCGCGTACTTCGTCCATGCTGCACATGACGAGGCCCGCGCCGTTGCCGAGGATGGCAATGTCTCCGTCGAGCTTCACATAAGCGATTCCGCGCTTTGATGCTTCGGCCTCGATGGGGTCGTCGGCCGAATCCTCCTGCGTCTCGCTCCAGCTTGCGTGGCGATACAGAGCGTTCTCATCGATGCTCACCTTGGCGTCTGCGGCCAGAAGTTTGCCCTCGGGAGTCCAGGCGCACGGGTTGATTTCGATCAGGTCGGCATCCGATTCCAGGTAAGCCTTCACCAGCTGCTTGATCATGCTGACCATCTGGTTCCGTGCTGGGGCGGGGATGTTGGCCTCGGTGACCGCCGCGCGGATCTCATAGTCGCTGAGCCCCCATGCCGGGTCCACGTGCAATCGCACGATGGCATCGGGGTGCTTCTCGGCGACTTCCTCAATGTCCATGCCGCCCTCTTTGCTGATCATCACCACTACTTTCGCGACTGCGCGGTCGGTCAGGACGCTCAGGTAGTACTCCTCGGCGATGTCGATCTGCTCACCGACCAGCACTTTTTCCACAATCATGCCCTGGGGGTTCTGGATGGAAATGAGCCGCTTGCCAATGAGCTCACCGGCGAAAGTCGCGGCCTCTTGGGAATCGGTGAAGAGCTTCACTCCGCCTGCCTTTCCGCGTCCGCCCATCAGCACCTGGGCCTTCACCACCACTTTGCCGCCATATTTTTGGGCGATCGGCAGCGCTTCGGCGGCGTTGTGGGCAACATCACCCCCGGGAACAGGCACGCCATAGCGGGAAAGGAGGTCCTTCGACTGGTACTCGTGAAGCTTCATAACTGAGTGGCAAGGGTACCCGAACCAACTCAGGGCCCAACCCCCGCAACCGACTCATCTAACGATTCCTTGTCCCTCGTATCGTGATGCAGTCGACAGCGGCAGTTTCATCATTAAAACATGACATCCGTCATATTCGCCGCGACAGCGCGGCAAAACAATAACCCCATGCGGAAGCGTGCATTCACTCTCATCGAGCTGCTTGTGGTTATTGCCATCATCGCCATCCTTGCGGCCATCCTGTTCCCGGTCCTTTCTCAGGCCAGAACCGCAGCCAAGCGCACCAGCAGTCTCACCAACGTCCGGCAGATCAGCCTTGCAGGGGTCATGTACACCGGCGATGCGGACGAGACGCTGTTCCCGCGCTACTACTTTTATGCGAACGGCAATCCGGCCCCCGATGCGGGCGTGAAGTACTGGCCCATTCTGCTGCTGCCGTACGTCAAGCACCGCGACCTTTTCATCTGCCCAGCCGACCGAGCCGAAGACCCCATTGCCCGGGACCCCAGCGGCCGCGGACGCTTTGACAAAGCCAAC
>JALHPH010000097.1:0-1077 GCA_022842565.1 Fimbriimonadaceae bacterium | reverse complement strand
GCTCGGCGGCTTCCCGAGCTATGGGTTCAATTCTGACTACCTGAACCAGCGCATCAACCTTTCTGCGCCCGATCCCATCAGTGGTTTGCCGTTCCGCTACGCCGGCACGCCCATCAGCGCCATCGGGGCGCCCAGCAGCACCGTGATGTTTGGCGAGGCGACCATGATGTCGCTGACCACTTTCAGCGGCGGAGTGGGTTCAGTCCGCATCAATAACCCCATCGGCTATGAGCGGATCCGGCCGCCGTTTGCTTGGGTCCCGCTGACCGGAACCCCCGAGCCACGGAACTTTGGCAACCTGTATCCGCGCTTCAATCGGGGTTCGGGTCAGCTGAGCGAGCGCGACCAAGTGATCGTCGGCATGGCTGATGGTAGCGTGAAACTCCGGCCAATTCAGAGCTTGCGTAGCGCCGGCACTTCTGCCGCCGAAGTCGACCGCCTCTGGAACGGTACGGCTAATTAGGCCGTTTTTTGCATGGTTAATGATCCCTGGTGTGGTTTTTGCACGCTGGGGGTTGTTTCTTTTGGAGGGTGGTGTTGTGCGGATGGTGTGTGGGCTACCGAAAATTGTGCGCGGCTTGGTAACAATCAACTCGCGCCGGTTCGCTGGGCACCGACTTTCTTGCCCTCCTCTGCGCCCGGAGCCTCGCCCTTCCCGGTGGGTAGGGGGCAATCAGCCCCCTACCCACCGGGACATGCGCCCTTCGAGGAGGGTTGGGTCGTAGGATTGATGGAGTGTTCTTTTTCCGCGGACGCCGGACTAGTGTCTTTTGGCAGAAGTCGGATGGGTCACGTTGGCCGCGAACGCCAAAGCGCCAACTCGTCTCATCTTTGCTGCCTACGCCGCAAGGCTATTGCCACCGCCCCTGCACCGAGGGTGATCATAGTCGCAGGCTCGGGAACGACCTCGAACGAGTACCACAGCATCTCATCCGTCTGGTTCGCCATGTTCCAGTTCACCACTTCATTTCGAGTCAAAGTGTTGATTCTGAGCTGGCCCGAGAAATTTCCTGATTGGGCTGCCATGATGATTGGCAGTTTGTGATGGGAGTTTGTAATACTTGGATCCCAACCCTC
>JALHPH010000096.1 GCA_022842565.1 Fimbriimonadaceae bacterium | reverse complement strand
GCACGTAATCGAGGTCGATCCGCAAGCAAAAGCGCATCACTTACGCATCGAGGAGCGCCTCAATTCCGGGGAGCTTTTTGCCCTCAAGGAATTCAAGGCTGGCACCGCCGCCGGTACTAACGTGGGTCATTTTGTCCGCGAGCCCAAACTGCTCGACAGCCGCTGCGCTGTCTCCACCGCCGACAATCGTGATGGCTTGGCTTGCCGCTAATGCCTCAGCCACGCCAATGGTCCCGGCTTCGAAGGGGGCCAATTCAAAAACGCCCATCGGCCCATTCCAAATGACGGTTCCGGCAGACATGATGATTTGAGTGAACGCATCCACGCTATCGGGTCCGATGTCTGCGCCCATGTGGTCGGAGGGGATGTGGGTCGCTGGGACGCTTTGGGTGGCTGCGGTCTCGGTGAGCTCGGTCGCAATGACCACGTCAATTGGAAGCGCGATTTTGTCGCCGTGCTGGGCTAGGAGCTCTTTGCAGAAGTCCAGGTTGCTCTCGTCCAGCAACGACTTGCCAATCTCGTGGCCCTGTGCTTTCAGGAACGTGTAGGCCATGCCGCCGCCGATGATAAGCTTATCGACCTTGGTGAGCAGGTTGGTGATGACCGGGATCTTGTCCTTGATCTTCGCGCCGCCGAGGATGGCGACGAACGGCCGCTTGGGGTTATTCACCGCTCGGCCCAAGAACTCGATCTCCTTTTCGATCAGCAGGCCGGCATAGGCAGGCAAGTGGTGCGCAACGCCCTCGGTGCTGGCGTGCGCGCGGTGTGCGGTGCCGAAGGCGTCGTTCACATAGGCATCGGCCAGGCTCGCTAATTGGGCAGCAAAAGCGGGGTCGTTCGCCTCTTCTTCGGGGTGGAACCGCACGTTTTCGAGCAGCAGCACGTCGCCGTCGCCCATAGCTGCGACCATCGCCTTCACCTCATCGCCCACGCAATCAGGGGCGAGCGGGATGTTCTTGCCGAGAAGCTCGCTGAGCCGCGCTGCGACCGGGGCGAGCGAGAACTCAGGCGTGACTCCCTTCGGTCGACCGAGGTGGCTGGCCAGGATCACTCGGGCGCCCTGCTCGATGAGCAGCCGCAGGGTCGGCAATGATTCGGTGATACGGCGGTCGTCCGTGATGCTCCCGGCTTCCAGCGGGACGTTGAAGTCACATCGAACAAGCACCACCTTCCCAGCGGCTTCGAGATCGCGCACGGTCTGTTTCTGCATGATCACCAAGGGTACCAGAGCCGAGTTGGCCGTTTAGGTAGTCTTAACCTTGCCTCAAAGCGGTGTTTGCGGCCTCTGCAGGAATAGTCAGTTTGCTTGTGTCAAGGGGCGCCGGATGCCAGCAATCCTAGCATCGCCGGGGCCCGAAACCTAGCGTATAATGAGGTTGGACAACGCTGTCCAGGAATTATTGGAAATGCCACGTAACTTGATTTCCCAACGGGGCCGACGGGGGTTCACACTGATTGAGCTCCTCGTGGTCATCGCAATTATTGCCATTCTCGCCGCGATCCTCTTCCCGGTTCTGAGCCAAGCCCGTGAAGCTGCGAAAAAAACTCAAGACTTGAACAACCAGAAGCAGCTTTTGCTCGCTGCGCAAATGTATCTCTCAGATAACGATGACACGTTCCACCGTATCCGATCGGGAGGAGTCTCGCCTGCAACGCCAGGGCAATTCATGAATGGCGCAGATAAGCAGCTGATGCCTTATGTGAAGAATTGGGGGCTTTTCGCAGCGCCGAACGATCCATTCCCACGAAAGGAGTGCGCCCCGGTCACATCCGCAGGACAAAAAATCAGCTATTCGTGGACCTACAAAGGAAACGACAATAATTTCCCTGAGCGCGACACATTCGGCCTTCACGGATACGCAAATGATGCCGGAGTCAGTGCGGGTGATTCGTTGAGTTTGTCTGCAGTGGGCCAACCAGCATCGACGATCCACCTTTATCCGCTTTACATGACCAGTTCGCACCAAGGTTGGATGCCTTGGTGGCGCTACTACAGCGCCAACCTGCGCTCGTGGCCAGTTTATCCGAAGTTCATCACCTACACCTACTGTGGCGTGACGAACGGCGGCTCCGGCGCGATTGGCGGTTTCCAAGGACAAACGAATTGGGGTTTTGCAGATGGTCACGTCAAGGCAATGCCGCAGGCTCAAATCATGGATGAGCTCTGGGTAACGAATCCAACTCTTGCCATAACGAACCAGGCGAAAAACCTCGTTCACTTCAACGAGGTCTATAAGAAGTAATGGAAGACAAGAAGAAGATGGTTGGGCTGATCGCAGTGATTGTGCTGGCGCTGGCTGCAGTTGTCTTCACGGTCCAACGAGGACCCGGTGCTGAAAAACTTGAAAGCGTAGGAACTCTGGAAGAAGGAATCAATAAAGATACTGGTCTTCCGTTGAACCCGCCACCAGCTCAAGAAGGCGCAGCAGCGCAAGCCGACCCATCGCTCTAACGGTTCTTAGCCTTCAATTGAAAGACCCCTGCTGAAGGACAGCAGGGGTCTTTTTCTGACTGAGCTAGGCTCTCGCTTACTTACCAGCGCAGCCGGAGCAATCGCCCGACTTAGTGGAAGCCGAAACCATGCCGCCATCGTTCGAAGCACGCTTTGCCGGTGGCATCAGGACGCCGCCGAGCACGTGGATCACGCCGTTGGAGGTCTTGATGTCCGTCTTCACGACTTCGACATTGTTCAGGTAGACCTTTCCGCCGCGCACTGCGATGTTCAGCTCGGCGCCATTGACCGTCTTAACCTTCTTGCCGTTCAGCTTGACCACATCAGCGGCCATCACGTTGCCAGCGACCACGTGGTACGTCAGCACGCCTTGCAGCGCCTTCTTGTCGTTACCCAGTGCGTTCAGGGTTGCCTTGGGCACCTTTGCAAAAGCGGCATCGGTTGGGGCAAAAACGGTGAATGGGCCCTTGCCCTTCAGGGTCTCGACGAGGCCTGCCTTCTGAACGAGGCTGACGAGGGTCTTGAAGCTGCCAGCTTCAACGGCGGTGTCGACGATGTCCTTTTGGGGGGCCATGGCGGTCGCGCTCATGGCGAGACCTGCAACGATGGCGGAGCTGATTCCGATAATTTTGATCATGGTTCTTGTTATCCTTGCGAGGAGTTCCTCAAATGAATATACGCATAAAGACTGATGGATGTGTTCCCAATAGATCATTAAAAAATGATTTGTTCTCACGGGTACAACCGGTCTGTGCACTGTCCTCGCTTCTCCCTGTACGAGAACGTCCTCGATGCAGTGGGTGCAACGCCGCTCATACGGCTCCAAAGAGTCGGTCGGGAATTCGACGTTGAGTTCCTGGCCAAAGTCGAAATGATGAACCCAGGGGGCTCGATCAAGGACCGAATCGCGGTTCAGATGATCCGCGCCGCTGAGAAGGAAGGGCGCATCCGCCCTGGGGATACCCTCATCGAACCCACGAGCGGCAACACCGGCATCGGTCTGGCCATGGCTTGCGCGGTGCTCGGCTATCAACTCATCATCGTGATGCCCATGAAGATGAGCGCCGAAAAGCAACTGACGATGGAAGCCCTGGGCGCGCAGATCATCCGCACGCCTACCGCCGTCGCGAGCTCCGATCGCGAATCTAACTTCAATGTTGCCAAGCGCCTGGCCGCCAAACTGCCGCGCTCTTTCATCCTAGGCCAGTTCGAGAACCCTAACAATCCCGCCGCCCACTACCACGGCACTGCGGGCGAGATCATCCAGCAAACCGGCGGAAAGCTAAGTTACTTCGTGGCCGGCGCGGGCACGGGCGGAACCCTCACCGGATGCGCGCGGCGATTCCGCGATGAGGGCATGAGCGTTCGCGTGGTCGGCGCAGACCCGGTGGGATCCATCCTTGGCGGTGGTGATGAAAGTTCGCCCTACCAAGTGGAGGGCATCGGCTACGACTTTATCCCGGAGACCCTTGACCAGACCCTTGTGGACGAGTACGTGAAAGTCGATGACCACCAGAGTTTCTCGCTGGCCCAGCGGCTGATCCGCGAGGAAGGGCTTCTCGTGGGTGGCTCCTGCGGTACGGCGATGGCGGCGGCGCTCAATGTGGCGGCTCGCGCTCCCAGCGGCTCGCGCATCGTGGTCGTGCTCCCCGATTCGATCCGTAACTATATGAGTAAGTTCTTGAACCCAGCCTGGATGGCCGAACATGGGTTCGCGGTGCTGGCGACGAACCAAGTGGTAGATTGGGAAGCGTTCCAGCGCGATGAATCCCTCTGATTTCCGACTCTTGCCGGTGACGCCGGATCTCCGCGAGGCCTATTCGGCCACGCGAGCGGATGTCTATTTGCGCGGCGAAAACGTGCCGGAGAATGAACCGGATTGGGAGATTGCCGCTGATCGGTATGTTGCCTTGGTCGGCGGCCACGCGGTCGGATCTTCGGTGGTGATGAACTACCAATTCACGCGCGGGGAAGCCACTTTGCCAGCGGGCGGTGTTGCTGCGGTCGGCGTCCGCCCCGAATATCGCCATCAACACCACGGTTCGCGGATGATGGTGGAACTGCTTTATCGCATGCGCGAGCAGGGCATGGTGGTCGCCGCGCTCTACGCCTTCCGCGAGCTGTTCTATCGCAAGTTTGGCTACGAAGTCGCGGGGAAGCGCTTTTCTATCAAGTGCCCGAGCCACCGTATGCCGAATCTAGCTCAGGACCTCGACCCGCGGCGGATCATGGCGCATGAGCTGACAGAACTTGATGCTTGCTACACGGCGTTTGCACGCCAACACAGCGGCGCCAACCTTCGCACGCCCGCGCACTGGCGAGTGCGCATGGGTAAACGCGCGCCGATGATCTACGCGTTTGGCGACCCGATCGAGGGCTATTGCTGGACCTCAATGGAGGGCGGTTTTTGGGAGGATCTCCACTTCGGCGAGGTCATTTGGAGCACGCCGCGCGGCTACCGGAATTGCCTCGCGTTCATGCGCGGACTCTGCATCAACCGGTCGGCCGCCACTTGGCTGGAGCCGTCACCCTCGCCGTTCTTCTATCAGTACCTGGACCACGACGTCTCAATGGAAGAGGATCGCACGTCGATGTATCGGGTTTTGGATGTGCCTGGGTTCTTGCGGCTGCTAAAGCCATCCGGAACAGGCAGCTTTTCCATCAAGGTGCAAGACGACCAGGTGCCCGAAAACTGCGGGCCCTGGCGAGTGGACTTTGAACCGGGCCGCGTGGAGGTTCGGCCAACCGATTTGGCGGAAATGGCTTGCTCCATCCAGACTTTTTCCCAGGCCGCGATGGGCGAGCCCGGCCTGCCGACGCTGATGGCGTTTGGGCTGCTGGAGTGCAACGCGCCGCTGGCCCTGCTGGAGGCACAAAAATTGCTGACACCTTCTTCAGTGTTCTGCACGGAGTTTTTCTAAAAGTGGCTAATTCTGACCCTCAACCAACCCAGTGGAGCGCTGAGACGCTCGCGGTGCATGCCGGATTCGAATTCGACCCCCAGACCGGCGCAGTGATGCCGCCGATCTATGCGACGAGCACCTATGCCCAGGAGGCGCCCGCTCAGACAAAGGGTTACGACTATAGCCGGGGCGACAATCCGACCCGTACACCGCTGCAAAAAGCCCTAGCCGAACTGGAATCCGCGCAGGGCGCTTATGTCTTCGGCAGCGGAATGGCGGCCATCGACGCCGTGCTGCAGACCATGAAATCGGGCGACCACCTGATCGCCGGCAACGACCTGTATGGCGGTACGGTGCGGCTATTCAACCGTGTGGCGGTCGATCGCGGCCTGACCTTTTCCTATGTTGACCTAAGTAATCCGGAAGCGCTGAAAGCCGCGATCCAGCCAGCAACTCGGTGGATTTGGTTCGAAACGCCCACCAATCCGATGCTGCAGGTGATCGATATTAACCAAGTGGTGAGTATCGCCAAGCCGCATGGCGTGAAAGTCGGCGTCGACAACACCTTCATGAGCCCGCTGTTGCAGAGCCCGCTGGCGGAGGGCGCCGATGTGGTGATGCACAGCATCACCAAGTACATCAATGGTCACAGCGACGTGATTATGGGCTGCCTGATGGCTAACGACGAGGAGCTGCTGGCCCGGCTGAAATTCATTCAGATGAGCGTCGGCGCGGTGCCGTCGCCGTTCGATTGCTTCCTGGTTTTACGCGGGATCCGGACTTTGGCGGTGCGAATGCGGCAGCACGAGGCGAACGGCCGGGCCGTCGCTGAGTTCCTGAACCAGCATCCGGGCATCGAGACGGTGTTCTATCCCGGGTTGGCATCGCACCCCGGTCACGCGGTGGCGGCGCGCCAGCAGCGTGGGTTTGGTGGGATGGTGAGCATTGTGTTGCGCGGCGGGCAGACGGCGGCTCATCGGTTGCTCACCGGCACACGGCTTTTCAAGCTCGCCGAGAGCCTTGGTGGGGTGGAGAGCTTGATTCAGCATCCGGCTTCGATGACGCATGCAAGCCTGCCCGCCGCGCGCCGTGCCGAGGTTGGAATTGTGGACGGCCTCGTGCGCCTTTCGTGCGGGATTGAAGGGACTCAGGATCTGGTGGATGAC
>JALHPH010000095.1:6062-6541 GCA_022842565.1 Fimbriimonadaceae bacterium | reverse complement strand
GTTGGAAGCAATTAGAGGCCTGGGCTATGCCAATGCCACCCCTCAACAGCTCGCCGTCAACGGCCTGCTCGATAGCGCCAACCCAGTGAGCACCAACACTTTTTCGTTCACTAACGTTGACAACACAGAGTTCGACAACCCGAGTACCGTGCTGCGAGGCGGAACAGGAACCGTGACAATCGAGCAAGTTGACTTAGATCTCAAGCGGATCGTCATCCAGGTGAGCTGGAACGATCGCGGTCAACCGAAATCTGTGAGACTCGGAGGACTCCTGGCGAATCTATGAAAACACGAATCCGCCGCGGCTCTTCTTTGGTCGAGGTGATGGTCGCCTCGGGCATGAGCATCCTCGTTATTGGGGCAGCCATCGCCACCATGCTTTCGGGTATTCGCTCTTGGGCGCAGGGCGAGAGCTACATTGACGCCGAGCTAGATGGCCACCAAGCCGTCAAGCGCATTGCCCAGGAAATCCGGGAGGC
>JALHPH010000095.1:3418-6052 GCA_022842565.1 Fimbriimonadaceae bacterium | reverse complement strand
AGCATGACCTATCAGCTGCCTCTCCGAAATAGCTCGGGCGACTTTGCAGTGCCACCGCAGAGCGACGGCGTGAATCGAATCATCTACGTGAGCGGGAATGACCGCAACCGATTCGACCTCTTCATCGGCCCTGTAGGTCGCGTCCGGCTGATCTCTCGAAATGTCGTCTTAACGGACCCCAGCAGCGTAGGGCAAGTCGCCTACCGCCCCTTCACCGCGGGCCAGGGAACCATCACCCGCGAAGTGGTGGTGATGATCGTGACCCAGACCGCTTCGGTCGAAGGTCGCCCCATCACTCATAGAGTCCGTGAGTCCATTTACCTCCGCAACATCCCTTCAACGACGCGATAACCATGTCCATGCAGAAGAAAAGAAAACTCTTAAAAAAGAGAGGCGCAGCAATGGTTTTGTCCTTTGTGGTCCTCTCTCTCTTGGCTGTGGCGGCAACCTCCTACATCGATAGTTCGACCGAGACGATTCGCACCAGCAAGCGCATCACGGCCGACGTTCAAGCAACCAACTTGGCCGAAGCCGGCGTGCAGTCTATGCTGCGCGACCTTTGGCGCCCCTTTAAAGTTGAGCAGTCCTTTGTCAACATGGACACCCAGTTGACAGGAGCCTCGCCAGGCAGCCCGCGTTTGCCCAAACTGGAAACGCTCAATGACATCGGCGCGGCTTCGGCCGGCGTCATCCGATACGAAACCGTGCCAGGCAATACCTTCGCCCGTATCGCGACCATCCGCTCGGTGGGCTGGGTGGATTCGGACCGCGACGGCGTATTGGACGACTCAGAAGCCAACAAGACCGTGGACGTGACCGCTCGCTTCGAGCTGGCTCGAAGCGAAGTTTTCGACTACACCTACTTCATCAACAACTACGGTTGGATGGACGGGTTTAACGAGAACAACTTGGTCGTGAACGGGGACATGCGCTCGAACGGGAACTTCGACTTCCGAAACGGATCGCCGACGGTGAACGGCAGTGTGTTTGCCTCGGTAAACGACAAGCTGAACCCCCGCGCCATCGGCCTCCTGAATTCTGCGCCGGTGAAGATGGAACAAAACACCTACACCAGCTGGGTTCCCGGTGCCCCGCGAAGGATGGATGGCGAATCCACAACTGCTTACAATGCCCGTGTGGCCGCCTATCGCGACCTCATCGCCAGCCGACGACGACAAAGCTACAGCTCGGCGACCCACGGTTCGGAGGGCAGCGACGCCTTTGAAGAGAGCCGAAACTATGTCTTCCGAAGTCAGGCCTCTATCGTGCGCAATAGGGCAGCGGGCGCAATTGTGGGCGATAGCCAGGGCATTCGCGGTTGGCGACGCACTTCTGCCTCTCAAGCTGCCGACACCAACATGCTGGATACGAACTCGACTCGGGAAATCATCATGCCCGATCTGAGCAACCTATCCCAGTATCAGCAGATCAGTACCAACTATCGCAACCCGAAAGCGACCTTCCAGGACGGGACGCCCAATCCGAATTTTGGGGTGGAGGCCTTTGTAGAGATCTGGAACTCCACCACGAACAGTTATCAGCGCGTCTCGACGAACGGTAACGTGAGCGGGAGCGTGGTGCTGGTGGGAACGGACACTCGACCCATTCGCATTCATGGGCCCGTCACGGTCTCGCAGGATGTGGTGATCAAGGGCACTGTGGAAGGACAGGGAACTCTCTACGCCGGCCGCAATGTGCACATCGTTGGTTCGATTCGCTACAAGAACGGCCCGGACTTCCGAACCAGTAACGCAGGAATCAACGCGCAAAACGAAGCTCGGGACTTCTTGGGTCTCGCGGGCCGTGGCAGTGTGCTGATGGGTAACCCCAATTCCTACAGCAACCCCTATCCGCTTGCTTACATGACGCCCGTGAATCCTCCGAGCAAGACCGTGGGCACCTATGGTCGCTACGACGAAAATGGCACTTGGATCCCGGCCTATGATGCCATGCAGG
This sequence comes from Fimbriimonadaceae bacterium, assembly GCA_022842565.1. GTDB lineage: Bacteria > Armatimonadota > Fimbriimonadia > Fimbriimonadales > Fimbriimonadaceae > JAFLBD01. Next base: position 4,096 of record JALHPH010000095.1, on the reverse strand, counting down.
TGGACTCATCCGGGCGACGCAGATACCAAAGCGTCATCCCCGATGCAACCATGAACTCGATCGCTGAGGGTGTCAACCAGATTGACGCGATTTTGTACTCCAACTTCGTTGGGGGCGGAAACGTAGGCACCAGCGGCTCGGGAATGATCATGAACGGCACGATCATTGCTCGTGATGAGGCGATTGTCACCTGGAGTCTGCCGATCATCATGAACTATGACAACCGCATCCGCGAACGAGATGTGGACGCCAACCCGCTCATCAATCTTGAACTGCCTAGAAGTCCGGTGCTCTTGCGAAGCACTTGGCAAGACCGCGGATTCTACTTCCGCTCCTCTACGAACTACACCGACCGGTAAATGGCCATGAAATCCCTCTTTTCCCTCATTGCATTGTCCTTCACGCTCGCCGCTTTTGCCTTTGACAAAGGCATGCCGGAGGGTGCGCAGTACCATCTGGAGCAAAACCAGGAACAGGTCGCGCAACAACAGGCGCTTCAGGGCCGGATGGCTCCGCTTGGCGATACGCCAATCGATACCGAAATGATGCGGCGAAATCCCGATCAGAAGCCCGATGCAACGGCGAAGCGGACTCTGGCGCTGGTCCAGGAGCGCGAGCAATCGCGCAACAATATCCTGGCCGCTCAAGAGCGAATGAAGGCTCAGCAAGAGAGCGCGA